>JALTTZ010000146.1 GCA_027047855.1 Nitrososphaeria archaeon | reverse complement strand
CCTTATACCCCCCTAAATGGGGTCGGCATGCTTGGCCGCTACACCACGGGGCTGATTCAATATATAAGACATAAATAATGTTTATTTAAAGATTATCATTTGATAAATGGGTTTAAATATATGAGGCTAGGCTTTGTAGTTAATCCAATAGCGGGTATGGGAGGTAGGGTAGGTTTAAAAGGTACTGACAACGTCTATCTTGAGGCAATAAAAAGAGGTGCTAAACCAGTGGCCCCTCAAAGGACATATAGGTTTCTAAATAGATTGTCCATATACGACTTAGACATTGAATTTTTCACCGCGTCTTCAATAATGGGCGAAGACTATTTATCAAATACAGATTACAGATATCATGTAGTTGGAAAAATTGATATACCTACAACAAGGGAGGATACAATAGCCTTCGTAGAAAGAGTTAAAAAGAAAATAGATATCCTGGTTTTTGTTGGAGGAGATGGTACAGCAAGAGATATATACTCGGTATTGGATGAGGAAAAACCGGTAATAGGGGTACCGTCTGGAGTCAAAATGTTTAGTGGAGTATTTACAATAACACCTGAGAAAGCCGCTGATCTCCTAAAGGCCTATATTGATGGAGAAGCGATCCTAGATAGGGTAGAGATACTTGATATAGATGAGGAGAGATATAGAGAAGGTAAGCTAATTACAAGGTTATACGGG
The DNA here is from genome assembly GCA_027047855.1 of Nitrososphaeria archaeon. Lineage (GTDB taxonomy): Archaea > Thermoproteota > Nitrososphaeria > Geothermarchaeales > JDFR-13 > WAMZ01. The sequence continues at coordinate 1,300 of JALTTZ010000146.1, read as the reverse complement.
TATATGATTACACCTTATCTACCTGGAGTTATACAAGGAAGTAAAAAAGCAACGCCCTTAACTGAGGCAAAGGAGGAGATAATGTCGATAGCAAGATTCATTGTGAACAACATGGATAAACATACACTTTACATCTTAGGACCTGGATATACTGTGAAGTCGATAATGAACCTATTGAATTTGAAACATACGACTTTAGGAGTTGATCTAGTTTTTAATGGAAAACTGGTTGGACTAGATGTAGATGAGAAAGAGATATTGAGACAACTTGACAAGTACAATAGAGCTAAAATTATTATTTCACCTATAGGCGGGCAAGGAATAATATTTGGAAGGGGGAATCAAGTGATTTCCCCAGAGGTAATTAAAAGAGTAGGTATACCAAATGTTATTATCATATCGCCAATATGGAAACTCAGAAATATCCCATGCCTATACCTTGACACAGGAGACCCGTCACTAGACAATGACTTTCCAGACTATGTAAAAGTATTAGTTAGATATGGAGAATATAAGGTAATAAAGATTTGTAAGTAGATTCATCACCTTAATACAACTTAAATCTTGGCAATAACACGATCGATACAAACCAGAGAATAGACAGTATAATATAGGTATAAACGCTCCAATATGCCTCGGATATATAGATATTAACACTCTCATCCGTCCCTAAAACCATGCCTACGAAATAAACCTTATAACTACCTATATCCCAAACCATCTCATTAAGGGATATCCTCAAATCAAAAGACTGGAATTCATATCTGTCTAAACGAATCCCCTCTCTAAAAACTGCATATTCATCGATATAATATGGAACACTTGAGTTTGAATCAACCTCCTCATACACAATCAACTCAGATTCAGTATAGTTATAGACGGGATTTGAAAGGGTTAAACCTTGATACTCAAAAACTTCATCACTTCTAACAGTATTAACAGGATTAGATACAAACGTATATTGAGCCATCAATAAGTGGAAAAATACTATAAACAGTAAAATACGTACAACAGGAACCTTTTTAAATTTGAAAATAAGGTAAATAGTTAAAGGAACAATTAAAAGAGGGTAGATATACAAATAGTCTTTTACAAACCAAAGCTTATAGTTGTATCCAGCACCTAGGAACGCATATATCCCGAAAACAGCTAGAATTACACTATTTATACTACTGGTTTTCCTAGCTATAATCTCACCAGTAAGAGAGATGAATGAAAATGATGATAGATAAAATAATATTGAAACAATAAAATCTGTAGATACCCTGACGTTAGGCTCTCCAAACGTATAGTATACGCT
>JALTTZ010000145.1 GCA_027047855.1 Nitrososphaeria archaeon | reverse complement strand
CCATAATTCCCGGTGTATAGTCAAGGCTTTAAATCCTTGAGAAGTTTCCTCAATTCTCTAAATAGTATTTCTATATCTTCATCCGTTATATGACCCATATGTCCAATTCTAAATGTCTTATCTCTTAGAGGGCCATATCCCTTTGCGATCTCTATACCTCTTTCCCTCAAACTATAATATATTTTATTTCCACTCACACCCTCTGGCGCATAGACAGCAGTTATGGTGGGGCTCTCATACCCTTCTTTTGCAACTATTCTTAAGCCCATATTTCGAATCTCTTTTCTTATTCTTTCTGCTCGCATTCTGTACATTTTAAACCAAGTTTCCTTACCAATAGACTTTATCTTTCTTAGGGTAGCCCGTAGACCTAAAACTTGGGGAATGGGAGGCGTACTGGGAGTGCTCTTCTTATCCTCTAGATATTTTACATATAATGGGATGTCGAAATACCAACCTCTCTCCTCAATCTCATACGCCTTTTCAAGGAACCTCTTACTAAACGCGGCAAAAGCTAATCCTGGAGGTACACCGAAAGCTTTCTGGCTACTGCTAAATACAAAATCTATTCCAAGCTTCTTGACATCAATATCTGCGGCGCCCATAGAAGATACCGCGTCAACAAATAACATAACATCATATTTTTGTACCACTTTACCAATAGTCTCAAGATCATTAATAACTCCAGTAGATGTCTCATTATGAGTGACAGTTACTGCCTCAACTTCCGGGTGTTCACCAAGATACTTATCAAGAATATCTGGGTCAACGGGATCACCCAGTTTAAACACCAATTTAATAGCTTTTCTTCCATTGGTCTCGACAACTTCACTGTATCTATTTCCGAACGCACCGATGATAGTGACAAGTACTGAGCCGCCTTTCGATACTCCGTTTCTCACAGAGGCCTCCATCAAACCAGTACCACTTGATGGCACAAGTATTAGATATTCATCTGAATTCAGGAACCATTTCATCAATTCTACAGTCTCCATATGGATCTCTTGGTACTCTGGACTGCGATGGCTGAACATCTGCTTACCCATTTCTTCCAATACCCAAGGAAAACATGCCACCGGCCCTGCTGTGAATAACCTCATACCCATCACTATAAAATTTGCATCCAAATACTCTATATTAAAGTCAATTTAACCTATATAGTATTAGCTCTCTTGAGCAACTGAGATATATCAATTATATTATCAGAACTTGAGGCTCTCCTAAGATTAGCCATACATATTGGACACATTACGATTATCTTATCAGCACCTGTGCGTAACAACATATCAAGTCTTCTCCTCCCAATCTCTGCGGAGAAGGTCGGTGATAGAGATTCGATCGGACCACCACAACAATACGTATTTGTACCACTGAACCGCGGCTCCACCACCCTCACTCCTACAGATGCCAAGGCTTCTCTCGTGCCTTGATATAATCCTATCCCACGGGCATAGTAACACGGATCATGGATGGCATAAACTAACTCACTTTCAACCCTACATAAGGTAGAGGGATCGATCAACTCCAAATAAGATAACACCTTAACATCATAATTAGGAACGATAGATGGATAAACCTTTTTTAAGATATATGTAGTATGGGGGTCCACAGTAATGATCCGATCTACCCCCCGGCTCTTTAACCGGTGATATAACCTTTCACCATAATATTTTAATTCAGCATCCAATCCAAACTCATAAAGTAGGGTTCCTGGATACGTATCGATAGCTTCATCATACCATACTCTATAACCAGATGCTACCAATAGCCGATAGATATTCCGAAGAACATCGTGAACTTCCATTATCCTTTCTCTAGGAGGTGTAGAAATGAATCGAGAGATATCAAAAACCTTATTAACCATACTACCTAACGTAAGTAGGAAGCCGTTCTTGATGCGGCTGAGCTTGTCAACTAATACCTCTATATAGGGTGTCAGCTGGTACATGAAGCCGGTGAAGAGGAGCCATTCACCTTCCCTGGGCACATCTATTCCATCTGTCCATCCGAACAGAGTCCATTTTGAGGCATGTATAGGTATGCCCCGATTGAGTATATTAAATCTTATTATCTCAATAATTTTATTTGGATATGCTACGTAATTATACATACTCATGCTACACACCTATTGAGTTAGAAATGTCCGGAATTTCCGGATATCTTCAGCTATATTGATTCCGGCTGGACACTGTTGGGTACATGCCATACAGATCAAACAGGTATATATAGATTCTTTAAGAACTCCGTTCTCGGAACCTTCCCTGAAATAGCTCACTATAAGATTAATACGCCCCCTAGGCCCATAGATTCTATTACCATTTCCTACATCCAGTGTTGGGCAGACCCACTCACACATCGCACAATACGAACATTTCAAGACATCCCTCAATATTTCCCTCCTTAAGTCCGTTAAATCTCTCATTTGATTCACACACTCGGCAACATCTTATCTGGATTGAGTATATTCTTGGGATCGAATATCCTCTTAATTTGTCTCATTATAGATAAAGCCTTTATACTATTCCTAGCTTTAAAACTCAAAACCAACCCATCCTTCTTAACTTTTCCCACACCATGTTCGGAACTAATAACACCACCTAACTCTATAGCCATACGCATAATGTCTAGAACGAAATTATTGAATTGCTCCATCTTATCCTTATCTCCCTCCCGAATCCACACAACTGGGTGAAGATTTCCGTCACCTACATGACCACCCAAAGTCATCGGGAAATCATATTTTTCCGAAATCTCCCTTAATCTTTTGACCGCTTCTATAAGTCTTGATGGAGGTACAGAGATATCTTCCACAAAGATATAAGGCTTCTCCTCATCATCTCTTAGGCTCAAGGAGGCCATTTTAATTGTAGCCGGATAGAGATTTCTTCTTATCTCGAATATCCCTAGAGCTTCAGCCTCACCCATACTCTCAGCAGCCACAACATTGGTAGCACCACTCCCCGCATAAAGATCAACTAGTTTATCCTTAACCCGAGAAGCAGCCTCATCAACAGTTGACACACTAGTAATTAACAAATGCCCCTCACCAGCAATTTTAGGCTTAATCGTATCGATAGTTATCTTGGCCGTAACATCATCGACAAACTCCATTATAAGGACATCTAATTTACTTTTCTTGATCTCAACTACACACCTCATTAAATCCTCTAACTCCCTAAAGAAACCAGTCACGGTAACAACCCGTTCGGGAGCCAAAGTTATCCTCAGAATCGCCTCAGTAACAAGTGCTAAAGTACCTTCACTCCCCACAATTAACCTAACTAAGTCGTATCCCTCACGATTTTTAGTCGTCTTTCCACCCAATTTGAGTACTGTGGCCTCTTCATCAGGCAACACAACTTCAAGACCAAGGACCCAATCCTTCATAGTCCCATATTTAGCCCCCATCATTCCTCCAGAGCCACTATTAACAGCACCACCCACAGTGGCACTCTTCACAGAAGCCGGGTCGATAGGAAACATGTAACCATTTCTACTGAGAATGTTGTTCAATTCAATAAGCCTGACCCCAGGCTCTACAACCACGTATGAATCCACGTAACTAACCTCCTTGACCTTCCTCATCCTCATAAAATTCATGACTATACCGTCTTTCCGAGGCGTTGTGGATCCAACTATCTCACTAGCCGATCCCTGTGGATAAATCTTCAAGTTATTTTGATAGGCATATTTGACCACTCTTCTCACGTCATCCGTTGTCTCAGGGAACACGACAGCCAATGCATTCCCTTCATAGTAGACAGCGTTTTTCGAGTAAAGTTTAATCGTTAATGGGTCAACCGCTACCTTGTCGTTACCCAAAATTTTAACTAGGTCCTTTAGTATATCCGACAATATCTACACCTAAAATATTGTTAATCTACTAGAGGATATATAATATATAGATTTTACATAAGTCTGTCAATACCCATACTTCGTATTTATCGAATCCAATATAGGACAGATTAGGTAATATTATTTTATTGGGATTATTTTCGAGCTTGGTGTATAGAATGAAGCGCAGCATAGAGATAGTAGAGGGTTGGGAGAGAGCTCCTCATCGAACATTATTGAGGCGGCTTGGACTGACCGACGATGACTTTAAGAAACCCTTTATCGGCATTGCAAACTCTTGGAATGAAGTCGTTCCAGGACATGTACACCTAAATAAACTTGGGGAAGCGGTTAAAGAAGGTATAAGGGAGGCTGGTGGGATACCCTTCCAGTTCAACACCATAGGGATATGTGATGGACTGGCCATGGGCCATGAGGGAATGAGAATGCCCTTACCTAGCAGAGAGATTATTGCAGACTCTGTTGAGTTGATGGTTGAAGCGCACCGCTTCGATGGATTGGTATGCATAGCTTCATGTGATAAGATAATCCCAGGTATGCTTATGGCTGCCGCACGACTAAACATACCAACTATATTCGTTCTAGGCGGCGCAATGATGCCTGCAAAGGCTGCCTGGGGCCTCTTCAAAAATAAAAACGTTACGTTAGCCAATATATTTGAGCTGGCCGGACTGGTAAAGAGCGGTAAAATAAGCGAGGAGGAAGCGAGATATTTAGAGAGGTTGAACGCAGTAGGACCTGGCTCATGCTGCGGACTCTTTACTGCCAATACCATGCAAGCGTTAACAGAAGCTATGGGTCTCGCTCTCCCTTACATGGGCACTACGCCAGCAGTATCTTCAGAGAAGATAACTTTAGCTAAAGAGTCGGGAAAAACGATAGTCGAATTAGTAAAAAAGAATATAAGGCCGAGAGACATCGTTAATGAGAAAGCCTTGGAGAACGCCATCATTGTTGATATGGCTCTTGGGGGATCAACAAACACAATTTTACATTTGCAAGCACTGGCATATGAATTGGATATCGAGTTACCCCTAGAGAAATTCGACGATATTAGTAGAAAAACCCCTCACATAACCAACATGGCTCCGGCAGGACCCTACACGATATACGACCTACATATGGCGGGAGGAATACCGGGAGTATTAAATAGACTAGAGAAGCATATAAACAAGGATGCTGTGACCGTATCCATGAAAACTGTAGGTGAGATAATAGCAGAGGCAAAGATTTATGATGAAGAAGTAATAAGACCTTTAGACAACCCGATACATCCGGAAGGAGGAATAGCAATACTCCGGGGAAGCTTGGCCCCAGAAGGGGGAGTAGTAAAAACGGCTGCTGTTGACAAAGAAATGCTAGTATTCCAAGGTGAAGCGAGAGTCTTCGACAGTGAAGAAGATGCCGTAAAAGCACTTCTAAATAACGAAATAAAGGGTGGAGAAGTAATTGTCATAAGATATGAAGGGCCAAAAGGCGGCCCAGGCATGAGAGAGATGTTACAAGCTACCTCTGTTATCTGGGGGCTTGGTCTCGCCAAGTCAGTAGCGTTAATAACGGATGGAAGATTCTCCGGCGCCACTAGAGGCCCATGTATCGGCCATGTATCCCCAGAAGCCATGGAAGGAGGGCCAATAGCATTAGTTGAGGATGGAGACCAAATTAAGATAGATATCCCTAACAGAAGATTAGAGTTATTGATAGACAATGACGAACTTAAAGAGAGGAGAGAGAGATGGATACCTCCCGAACCAAAAGTCAAACGAGGAGTGTTACATAGATACAGTCAGATGGTCGAATCGGCATCTAAGGGGGCAGTATACAAGATAGGATAAACAGACCTTTTTGGAAAAAGGGACATATATTTGTGCTAATTTTGGAAGCATCTTTATTATTTTATTATAAAAAATTTTTTATACATTAAACATAATTCTTATTATTTTGTCCTTTTAATTCTGGGTGTAAACATGGCTGAGAGTAAGGCATCCAAATTCCTTACTGGACGTCTCGACAAACCATTCAGTAAGGCCAATATGCCTAAGCTGATATCAATATGGGCTCTATTCGGCCCAGGACTGGTATGGGCAGGATTATCACAGGGTAGCGGCGAACTTATATGGTGGCCATATATGGTCACTAAATACGGCCTATTCTTTGTAGGGTGGCTAATTGTATTCGCATTCCTCCAATTCTGGTACAATCAAGAATTGGGCAGATATACACTTTTGACTGGAGAGAGTATATTTGAAGGGTGGCATAGAGTCCATCACCTACTAGGTTGGTTCATGTTCATCATGGCAATAATATTCTATTCATGGGTTGGTGGATATCTCGGTGGAGCCGCTAGTGCTTTATCTGCCGTTACAAATTTCCCGGCTGGATGGGACGCCGCATCACAAGGAAGGTTCTGGAGCACCGTACTAATCATAATCCTGTACCTATTGATACTACTAGGACCGGTGGCATACAGGGTTGTTGAGGTAGTCGAGTCTATTGCCGCATTAGCCTCATTCTTCGGAATGCTACTCGCAATAGTAGTAACCCCAGCCGCCTCAGCAGTTGTAGGTGAATACTTTGCAGCTCTCTTTCAACCTCAATTCGGTCTACCTCAAGGTTGGGAAGCAGCTGACGTAGGAATATTAATAACAATGATAGCCTATACCGGAGCCGGTGGATTTTGGAATATGGCATACAGCTATTGGCTAAGAGATTCCAACTGGGGGATGGCGAAGCATATAGGAAGGGTCACAAGCCCAATTACTGGAGAGGAGGAGGCAATTCCAAGTATAGGTGTTGCATTCGACCCAACCCCGGAAAACTTAGAACTAGCTCACAAATGGTCCCTTGCATTGTGGGTAGATAATTTATTTGGAGTGCTCCTTAATTTAGCAACGATATTCTTGACATCTATTTTATCATACGGCATCCTAAGACCTAAGTACCTAGCTGGCCAAATTACCGTAGAACAAATGAAGGGTTGGAAACTAGTTGTGATACAGGGTGAATGGTTGGCGGAGGCATGGGGTGCGGTTGGAAGGGCAGTCATGTTGATACTGGGCTTCTTCTTCTTATTCGATACATTCATAACAGCAGGAGACTTCTTTGCTAGAATAGTCAGCAGTAACGTTTACACAAACCTTACTGGTGAAGTAAAGGATAAAACTAAGACATGGTTGTCTCTATTCATTCCTGTAGCAATAGGGCTAATACCCTTCTCCTACGACCCTGCTTTACTAAGCAAAGACCCAGCTATGGGTTCAGCCGCCATAATTATAGGACTAGTGTACGGACTGGCAATCACAGGGGTATCAGCATTTAGCGCTACTGAACAATGGTCATATAGAAAGACATACTACGCAATAGTTACGATATTCTATGCAATGGGATTAGCTCAATTATTCCTTAAGAAGCCAGGTCCACTGATCCTGTTGACAGGAGTTACAAGTATGTTCATCATGGTCCTAGCTTGCTGGGTACTTCTATACCTCAACTGGTTCCTACTGCCAAAGATCCACCCAGCCGGAAAGCATGTCAGACCGAACTGGATCCACTTCATAATACTTCTAGGAATATCCATCGTCTTCACTTACACCTTCGTATGGTATCTCTCAGTGAAATTTGGATTCTAAAGCCCCCCACCCTTTTTTATAATTATCACTAACATAAATCCACAAAAATACACATTCTAATAAGAGCTTAATACAATAATACTTTATGTTGGAAGATGAGAACAGAACCATCATTAATCTATAACTATAATAGAAAAGTAGGTGCTTTATGCAGTTCCATACCGGCCCTCCTATATCTTATAATGTCTATACCAGCTGCTTCTATAGACCCAAGTATCATGATATGGTCTTTAATCCAGTTTATACCGCTAATAATAGCGGGGTACTACTTGGATATAATAGCAAAAACAAAAGTATTTAATATATTTGGAAACCGAGAATGGATAATAATTATACTTGTCTGGGTTATTATTTTCCCCATAGCCAGAATAATTGGGATTGTGACCTCTGATATCCTAGTAATAGGTGGTATGACATACACTATCAATCAACTGATTCCCTATTTTCTATTGTCTCTTATGCTTGGAGCTATATATGGATTCTTCTTCATATCAGCCTACCTATATTTACTCAAGATAGCTCTATGGAGGAGTAGAAGGAGACATGGATAAAATAAATGAAATCAAGAGAGAAATCCATACATTGGTAACGGATGCTCTTAATAGATTCAATGGAGGAAGATTGGTGCAACAAGCAGTCGAACTTAAAGAGAATAAATTAGTAGTTAAGGGGAAATATCTGGACTTATCTGTCTTCAACCGCATCCTAGTCATCGGTTTCGGAAAAGCATCTGGGGAGATGGCTAGAGCCCTAGATAAGATTCTTGGCACATACATAAGTGACGGAGTAGTTATAGTACCTCAGGAGACGGTCAAAAAATACTCCAACCTAAAAAAGATCAAAGTTTATGGTGGGACACACCCATACCCTACATCCCGGAATGTCGACGCCGCAAAACTGATTGTAAATATGATAGAAAGTTTGAGTGAGGATGACCTAGTAATCTGTTTGATATCTGGAGGGGGGTCGGCCCTCCTTACACTACCCCAAGCTGACATAACTCTCAAAGAACTTAGGGAAACAACACGACTAATTATGGAAGCTGGAGGAGACATATTTGAGTTAAATACGGTCAGAAAACACCTATCGAGAGTTAAAGGGGGTCAGCTCGCCAGATTAGCCTACCCAGCACGACTAATATCACTTATAATCTCGGATGTTGTTGGAGATGACCTATCAACAATAGCATCCGGACCCACCGTTCCAGACCCGACGACCTACCAAGATGCCTTAAAAATATTGGAAAAATACAGACTATTAGAGAGAGTTCCCACCAATGTACGGAGACATTTAGAAAAAGGTATGAAAGGAGAAATACCGGAAACGCCAAAACCTGGGGACCCCATCTTCAAGAAAGTTGAGAATATAATCATCGGAAATAATGATATGATGCTAGAATATATATATGAGAGAATGGGAAAGAGAGGATATAACCCTAAGATAATAACAAGTTACCTTATAGGAGAAGCTAGAGAAGTAGGAAAGGTTATAGCATCTATAGGGAAGATGATTATGAAGAAAGACATACCATTCAAAAAACCCATCATGCTTCTTTTTGGTGGAGAAACGACAGTAACGGTCAAGGGAAACGGAAGGGGAGGTAGAAATCAAGAATTGGCTCTTTCAGCATCAATGGAGTTGCAGGGATATGGTGAATATATTGTATGCTCAGTAGCCACCGACGGAATAGATGGAAATTCCCCTGCAGCTGGAGCAATAATTACGAACCTAGATATGAAAAAAGCATTAGATAAGGGACTTGATCCTGTGGAATATCTAAACAATAATGATAGTTACTCCTTTCACAGTGAGATCAATACAGCGATAGAGGTGGGATATACCGGAACGAATGTTAATGATGTAGTGATATTAGCGATTATCTAGTTTTCCCCTCTTCTTTTAGACGTTCAGCCTCGGCTAACATTCCCTTAATTGATATCTTTATGAGTTGAGATATGATAGGATTATCTTTAAGCGCTTCGTAAACCTTATCGAATACACGGTCCCTTTTCCTAATCTCATCAATTATATCACCTATTCCCTTATCCAAATTCTTCTGAACTATCTCGAACCATTCTGAGACAATTTCCTTATGTCTGCGTAGAGAGTCTACCCCGCCTTCATCGACTCCATAGTGCGGATACATCAGCACTTCGGGACCATAACTAATCATTTTGTCCAAACCCTCCAGATATTTCTTATAATTAAATGGGTAAACAGAGGTAGGAATAGAGTAGTCATACTCCATTATATGAAGCCCTGCTGAATCACCCACAAACATAGTTTTCTCATTAACCCAATAAATAGACTGATGATGAGAGGCGTGGCCTTCAGTATACACTATTTTAAAAACCTCACCATCAATCTCGATAGACGCTCCATCCTCTAGATAAGATACCTTACCCGCTGGTGAAGGCAAGGGCTCTCCGTATATATCGGCTACTAGACCAAGAGCCTTTTTAGTAGCATTCCATAGTTTATCAGGATTAATCATATGTTTGATCCCCCTTGGATGAATATATGCTATAGCATTCTCAAACTCATTAAGCAGGTGCCCTAAAGAACCGGCATGATCTAAGTGGATATGAGTAACGAATAAGTAGAGTTTAGATGTCTCTGAAAAACCATTTTCCTGTATCTTCTTTATTACTGTGGGGGCTTTTGAAGCGGGTCCTTGCTCGATATTAATAAAGTTATGGTAATCAGTAAGAATTATGTAACCACTAATGAAGGGGGAGGGAAACTCATTTGGTGTTAAGTCAACCATTAATATATCCGTCATAACTACCACCCATTATAAGGAATCAAACATTAAATTAAGAATTTTAGTATGAATCTTCTCTTCATCAGATATAACCCTCATTAAACTAGCAATTAGGTGTGCTTCCGATTCTGGCCATAGATATTTCTCCTTAATATTTAGGTCGATAATTGATGAAAATAGCGTAGTTAAATATTCCTCACTAGCCGACGATTCCACGGTAACTAGTGAGCCCACTATCCCCTTCAACTCACTCTTATTAATAATGTCTTTTACTTCATCGATGTAAGTGATTAATTCTTTAATTTTAGTCAACGACTCTATAAATAAACTCCCAACGAACTCTTTATACTTCTTAATATCATCAAAATCCAAACATTTAACACCGAACAGTTCTTCGAGTATCTCTCTGTGCCCCCTACTGACCTCAGCAATGTGTTTAAAGATCACATTATACGGCGAACTAGTCTTATTGGATAATGTAATGTATAATCTATAAACATAATCCTCTAAGGTGGCCATACATGAGACCAGAATCCTAACGTGCTCCATATCCAACTACAACACCACAAAAAATTATATGCCTAAGTAGGATTTCTTAATTAATTCTGCCTCACTTACCTCTTCACTCGGCCCTTCCAGCACGATCCGTCCATTCTCCATCACGTATGCATAATCAGCTACCGAGAGTCCCATATGGACATTCTGCTCAACCAGTAATATAGTCATACCCCTCTCCTTTAGCTGCGATATAGTTTCAAAAACTTGGATAACGATTGAGGGGGCTAGGCCTAGACTAGGCTCATCCATAAGCAATATTTTAGGGTCACCCATAATAGCCCTAGCGATAGCTAACATTTGTTGTTCACCACCACTCATAGTACCCGCCAACTGGTCCCTCCTCACCTTAAGAACAGGGAATAATTGATACACAAACTCGAGATTATCGGAAAACTTATCCCTAGCTCTCTTCGTATATGCACCCATCTCAAGGTGTTCATACACAGTCATATCGGGCCAAAGACGCCTACCCTCAGGTACCATTATGATGCCATCCTCTGCCCGCCTATAGGTGGGATACATAGATATATCTTTGTCCATGAAGTAGATGTGCCCCTTCCAAGGCTTAATGATCCCGGTAATAGTCCTAAGAGTCGTGGTCTTACCCGCACCATTACTCCCTAAAAGCAGCGTGACACTTCCCTCTCTCACACTTAAATTAACTCCCCATAGAACTTGACTCTCCCCATAACCCGCATCAATATTATCAAGCCTCAAGACATCCATAATAAACCTACCTCCTAACGAACTTAAGAGCTAAATCCTTATCACCAAGATATGCGGTTATCACCTCAGGCATCTCCGCCACCTCTTTAGGAGTTCCCTCGGCCAACAATTGCCCAAAATGTAGAACTACTATTCTTTCAGCTATATTCATCACAGCATGCATAACGTGCTCAACCATAACAATAGTTTTACCTAAATCCTTATTGATCATCTTGATTATATCCAGACTCTCCTCAACCTCCTTAGGATTAAGGCCAGCGAGAGCTTCATCTAATAATATAACATCGGGCTCGGCACTCAAGACACGGGCCAACTCTAAGAACTTCTTCTCATGGAGAGTCAATCCAATAGCCAATTCATCCTTCTTTTCAGCCAACCCAACTAACTTAAGGTTCTTTAATGCAATCTCCCTAGCCTCCTCTTTACTAATCTTCCCCGCCCGTTTACCAAAGAGAGCACCAATCATAGCATTCTCCAATACGGTGAATTCATTGAAAGGTTTGACTATCTGATGTGTCTTGACGATTCCCAGCTGAGTTATTTTATGGGGAGGCATACCCGTAATATCAACCCCATTGAAATATATCCTCCCGTCATCAGGGGAATAAACCCCTGTTATGCAGTTAAATAAGGTTGTTTTACCTGCGCCGTTCGGCCCTATAACACCCAGTATCTCTCCCTTATATATATTGAAGGAAACCTTGTTTAAGGCAACTAGGCCACCAAACCTCTTGGTCACCCTATCTATCTTTATAATCACATCCATATCTATCACCTACTCAATAATATCCCTAAGTCTTTTACCCCGGATAGTCTTCCCTCTAATAATCCCGATGATACCACGTGGTGCAAAGAGAACTAGAACAGCAACTATGGAACCAAGTATAACTAGGTTGAATTCAGGATATGTAACTAAGAGAGTGTCGTAGAGTATGAAATATATAATTGAACCTACCAAGGGACCCATAACAGTCCCTATGCCACCGATAACAATCATTACTATCATATCAATAGTGTGGGCCAGATTAAATAGGTTCTCATCGACCCCCCCAGCATTCAATCCAAATATTGCACCAAGCATACCCGTGAAAAATGCACTTAGTGCGAAAGCCAACAATTTATATTTCCTTGTGGGTACACCAAGAGCCTCCGCAGCATCTTCATCCTCACTTATTGCCAGTAAGCCCATACCGAACCTACTCCTTCTCACAACATAATTAGTTATCAAGACCAATGCAAAGGTAATGTACATAGCCACAAACACGTTATTTTTATAAGCGAGTGCATAGGCAGGTAAAATTATTTGAGCTCCAAAGAACTCGGGATTGATTATAGGGATAAAGGCTTTAACTATATATAGTGCAGCGAAATCCAGTCCGATGGTTGCAATGGCGAAGAATGCTCCCCTCAACTTGAGCACCGGCACACCGACTAAGAACGCTACGAGTGCAGAGACCCCTCCAGCAACTATAGCTACAAGGAATATAGGTATCCCAAAGAGAGTATCTAACATCTCCGCTAACCAAACATTATAATACACGATGAGTGCAAAAATGTATCCACTGATTCCGAGAAACACGGTATGACCGAAACTTACATAGCCGGCAAATCCCATTATCAAGTTAAGAGACATAGCGATGCCTATAAAAAACATAATAGTAATAAGGTAATCTGTAGTTTCTAGCCTTAATAGTTTGGCAAGGGCTATAGCCACCAATACGAGAATTATTAACACAAATGTCGGTCTCTCCAAATATTCCTTAACATTAACCACATGCATCACCTCTTCCTACCGAAGAGCCCCTCGGGCTTAAACAGCAACGTGAGAACCAATATTACAAATGCAGTAGTTAAAGCCAAAGGATCGCTGGCATTCTTACCCACAAGCAAACTAAATATGACTTTAGATACTCCATATATGCCTCCAATTATAATTCCAGCAATATAGGACCCCATAATACTACCAAGCCCACCTAAGACAACTATAGTGAATGCGAGTGGGGCATACTTATATGCAATAGAAGGAACCACTGCAGACTCATATAGAATAACTAAGAAACCACTGAATGCGGTGAAGCCAATACTTATCACGGTAGTCAACATTTTAATCTTAACTGGATCTATCCCGACTAATGCCGCGGCTTGAGAATCTTGCATAACCGCCCTTATGGCTTTGCCGGTTGGAGTCTTAGCAATAAATTGGTATATAATAAATGTAGCCCCAAGAGACAGTGCTGCGGCAGTGATGTGATTAACTTGGACACTCATATATCCTATGTTTATATATGAAGTTGGGCCGAGATGCCATATACCAATGCCAAAGGGTTCGCTCCTCGTAAAGAAACTATATAAATTATATAAGATGATACTTACGGCAAACATCTCGAGAAGTGTGGACATCTCTATTCTTAGATTAATAACATCAACATGTCCAATAATTTTGTGTAAGTTGAGCCAATATATGGTTAGACCGAGTAGCAGACCCGACCCTAATGCAACAAACATACCTACCATCGGGTCCACACCCATAAATAGAAGAAGGACGCTCACGATATAGGAGCCGAGTAGAATACTCTCTCCGTGAGCCAAATTAACTACCTTCATAACACCCCATATAAGTGTTAGGCCAACAGATACGGCTCCCAGAACAGTGCCCCACAATAAACCATTCGTAACATTGATCAATAATTCTGTCATCAATGTCAATTTCCACCACCTACTTAATTATTATTTACCACTACCTTACACCCAACAAACAAAAAAATAAAAAATGTTAAGGGGAGTGATTAAGAGAATTACCTCTCCCACCAGTTAGTAGCTGGATATATTGGATTAGCCTCTGCAGCCTCTGGCGGATAAATTATCTTCTTCTCACCGTTCTGCCACTGTATAACGACCATTTGGTGAGCAACTTGGATCCCTGTGGCAGGATCTATCTTGATTCTACCGAAGCAAGTCATGATATCTAATTGACTGGCAGCAGCCCTTATAGCGTCACTATCTAGACTACCAGCCTTCTCAATAGCCTTAACAGCAAATAATACGGCAGCGGTTGCTTCTGTTGCATGGTAATCTGGAGTCTCCCCAAACATATCCTGGAACATCTGGACATACTCCTCGTTGGTTGGGCCGTACCACTCGATACCCAGCTGCTGAGCAGCCTCCGGACTATACTTAACCCCAATCTCCCACTGAGCAGGTGCCATGACACCATTAGCAGCATCTCCCAACGTTTCATAGAAATCTGGAAGTGTAGGAGCTACAAGTATACCAATTGCTTTAAGCTTCCATCCGAGTTGCCAAGCCTGCTGGGTAAGGGCCACACCATCCTGGAAATGCCCACCACCTAACAATACATTGGCGCCTGCAGCCTTGGCCTCCTCGATTATAGAAGCAAAGTCTTGAGTTCCCTTCTCGTAAGCAAATTCATAGACCAAGTTTAGACCTTCCTCTTGAATAGCCTCTTTGGCACCCTTGGCTACTGTAGATGAAAATGCAGTATTTTCGTAAATTAAGGCGATTTTAATATCAGGGTCATTCTGCTCCTTAAGCAGTGTAATTATAGATCTAAGATATTTGGTAGCAGGAGTCAACACTTGAACAGCATATTTATACCCTTGCTGGAATATCGAGTCACTTGCACCACCGTGACTTATAATAACTTTTTTATATTGCTCGGCCACAGGGGCGGCTGCCTTAGTTAGGGTTGACGAATATGGAGCAAGTAAAATATCCACCTGATCTTCCTCAACAAGTTTAGAATACAATTGAGGAACTCTGTCAGGGCTACTCTCGTCATCATAATATACTAAGGAAATATTGTACCTTTTACCACCCACTACTACACCGCCATGCTCATTAACCCACTTTACAGCAACTTGCATACCTTTTAAAGCTAAATCACCCTCCCGCTGATACTTACCTTTAAGCGATACCGTAACACCGATCTTAATAACACCACCGAATTCCTCGGCTGGTCCCTTGGTCATCAGGAAGTAGTATACCGCGCCTGCTATAACGGCAACAGCGATAATAATGATTAGAGCTATAGTAGCCATTGAAATCGCTAATCTACTTTTCATAGAATCACCATAAAAATAAACTACATAATCTATTCAAAGATATCCTATTAAAGTGTTTAATGTATGTACATATATTTTTGACACAAATGGATATATATTAGGAAAAAATGTGTATACGAATATAATTATATTCAAGTTTTTATTTGAAAAAATTATATGAGCAGCGTGGCTATAACACCAGACAAAAAGACACCATCAAATATGCCTGCACCCCCAATACTCACAAAATTAGCCTTGAGGTTAGATATCTCATTAAGCCTAAATATATCGGCCCCTAGAAGTGTACCAAGTGTTCCGGACACAAATGCTACTGGCGCCGGATGAAATGGAGCTACAAGATAGGCGATAATCGCTGTAGCTATTGGTGGAATAAAAGCTGGGGTAACTATTCCCAATCCAGGCACTGGACGGGAGACCAAGTAGCTTACTATTGAAACTAACATGATCGCCAGAAGGAACTCCGGCAATAGATAAAGATTTACCAGTATCAGGTAAAGACTCAGAAGAGTAGGGATAACTGCACCCCCGACATTTACAGCCACCGTAACTATATTAGGTGCATATACGTATCTAGGGATACGGTATACCATCCCCATAAACCAAACATATTCATATTCAACTTGTTCAGTATAACTCCTAACCTTATATACAGGGACATTAACACTGCTTAGAAGCAGCTCTAATATAAATATGATAGGTATCGCATATCTTGGAATCCCTGCCCGAGCTAGGGCGAATCCCACCACACCCGAAAAAAGCATAATTAGAAGCAAAGCAAGAATGAAGAATAGAATGAAAGCTGATAGCCCTCCGTAGGGAAAGAATATTATCTGCCTTTTGAGGCCCCTAGTATAGGAAGTGAAACTCATATAACTCACTTCTCGAATTAGCTCTTCACTTCAAAGATAACCAATATTATATATTTAACTGTTGATATTACATGAATAAATCAAGTAATAACAAGAAAGTTATTTATCCTCATTTACTTAGTGGCACTATATTACCTATATTCAGTAGGAGATTCGGGTCAACCGCCTCCTTGGCGCTCCTTATCTTCTCAAGACCTTCATCCCCATATTGGAGGTATGCCAATGGATAACTATTACCATACTCATCAAGAACAGTTTTCTTCCCGAATCCATGTTCCGCGGTGACACACCCACCCCAAGACACTATTTTCTTCAGCATAGAAGTAAGTAGCATCATCGACTCACCTAATTCTTCATTATTACTTGGTAAGAAGTTAAAGTGAAGATGAGAATCACCTATATGACCATAAATCAAATAATTAATTCCCGAAGACTCTCCTATCTCCCTATATAAATCTAGAACCCTTTTTAGTTGATGATCCGGAAAAGATGCATCAGATGCAACCCTATGAGTCTTGTGTAAAGAAATGAAATTATTAACAGATTCGGGTATTAAGTGTCTAATATGCATAGCCTCCCTCATCCACCTTGGATCATCACTTGCATAGGTCTCTACTGAAGAATTTGACTCAAGCAATTCACCTATATTTGACAGGTTTTCAAATACAGTTTCCTCATCTCCCCCCACATCTATATATAATATACCTCCATCACCCCCAACTGGAAAATCTCTACTTAGTTTTTCTCTAATGAAATTTATGCATCTATAATCCATATACTCCACAGCCCAAACATCATAATCTTTAGCATATTTTCTCAACTCACGAACAGCCTCAACCAAGCTAGATTCATCCTTGAAAACAGAAAATATAGAGTAGAGAGAAGGCGAGGCTCTCGGAAGGGCGTACTCAACCTCTGTATAGACCCCAAGAATCCCCTCCATACCTACAAAGAGATCAATTAGATCCATACCAATTGATATATTGGGCCATGCAGAAGACTTTTTGACCTTGGGAGTATTCAATAAAGGGATTTCAACAGAAACCCTACCTTTTTCAGTCTCTATATCCAAATATCTATCTACTGTATAATCCCCCCGCCGAAGTTCTATTGCACCACCGTCAGGGAGCACAATCCTTAAGCGATGTACATAATTTCTAAGCAAACCAAACTTAAATGTCCACTTACCAGATGCATGTGTACCCAAATTACCACCCAAGAAAGCCGTCTTCTCGGTCGGGTTAGGGGGATAGACCAACCCGAGGTTAGATAGAAATTCAATAAATGCTTCAACTGTCATACCCACTGGAGCTACAACATGATATAGACCATCATCCTCAGAAAAATAGTATTTAAGTCTATATTCCATACCGCCATAAGAAAACCTGGTTTCCTCGCCAGGGGCCTCCTTAGAAACACTCATCATATACTCCATAGACATAACTATACCCCCTAACGGAACCCTTGATCCAGTTAGCCCAGTCCCACCTCCTGAAACAGTAACCCTCCAACCATTTCTATTGGCCTTCACAAGAACTCGGGACACTTGCGTTTCATCTCGCGGGTAATAAACGGCATCAGCACTCCCCCATATAATTCTAGACTCGTCCCCAATATACCTCGAGATGACACCTTCATCTCTAATTATGGTAAGGCCGGCATGGCTCCATGATCTTAGATCGATTCTTCTTAGTAAACTCATCATTAGATCCCTCAAGAACACTTTATAAATGTAAAATATCCTTTAGCGATAAATTATTATTTATCACATTACGACATAATGTCAATACCGATGGTGACACGATGGCTGGCCCAATACTCCACACTCCCCTTGTAGCATATCTACAAACACTATTTATTCTCTTAAATTTCTACATAACCTACCGTTTACTCGGCATAAGAAAAATAGAAGGCAAGATATCCAAAGGAAACTCTTCATCTAGCATAATCATACCAGTAAGAAACAACCCATATGGGATAAAGCGGCTTATAAATAGCCTATGCAAGTCGAGACACGAGTTAATTATAGTTGATGATGAATCCACGGACGATACATACTTAACTGCATTGAAGGAATGCGATAAGTGTCGATGCAAAGTTATACGTGTATCTAAACCTCCTAACTGGCTTGGCAAAACCTACGCATGCTGGAGTGGCTATCTATTTGCCACTAAAAGAAAACTCATCTTCATCGACTCAGACACATATGTAAAGGAGGAAACCATAGACACATTATGTGATGCCCTTGAGAACCATGATGTGGTGTCCCTTGTACCTAGAATAAGAGCGGCCAAGACTATATCGGCAATATTTGAGTATGCCTTTCTCATAATGTCATGGCTATTTTACACCCCTTGGAAGATGGTTAAAAAAAGTAGGCTATGGCTTGCAGGCGCTATAATGGCGTGGAGAAAGGAGGCCTATGAAGCCGTTGGAGGTCATAAAAGTGTGTATAATGTTATAGTAGAGGATGTTGCTTTGGCCAGAAAAGCTCACGACACAGGATTAAGAATCGCCTTTTATTCTCTAGAGGGACATTATACTGACGTCGATTATAACTTTAGAGAGTTAATTGATTTTATGACCCGTGTCTCATTCGTAGTTCGAATAAATCCATCCATATATTTAGCTATAGCGAGTCTCGGACTTCTGGCGACAACGCTAACCATATTATCAATCCTCACCCCGAATAATCTCCTCTCTATCCTATACTTGATATCCCTATACACCCCGCCTGGACTTATCATAGCCAAAGGATACTTAAAAGGAAAGCCATATACGATAATACTCTACCCCATATCGTATACTATAACTTCTGTGGCTGGGTATATCGCACTTAAGAGATTAGAAAAAAGGGATATTAAGATAAAATGGAGGGGGAGGGAAATCCCAATCGAAGATATTATGCGAGATATTTAGCTTCAAGGTATTCAATAAAATACTTAGGATTCATTGGTTCGCCGAAACTCCTTCTTAGTAACTCCGCTGGGGGATATGTCGCGCCCCATTTATGTATCTTCTCCCTTAAATACTCCCTTATAACATCGAAATTCATTGAACTGATGCTTCCATGGAAGTCCTCCAATTCCTTGGTTATATAATGGTAAATCTGTGCCGAGACCAGATTCCCTATGGTATATGTTGGGAAGTATCCTATCGACCCCATGCTCCAGTGAATATCTTGGAGAACGCCTTCACTATATGTCTTG
Source organism: Nitrososphaeria archaeon (assembly GCA_027047855.1). Lineage (GTDB taxonomy): Archaea > Thermoproteota > Nitrososphaeria > Geothermarchaeales > JDFR-13 > WAMZ01. The sequence continues at coordinate 20,810 of JALTTZ010000145.1, read as the reverse complement.
GGCCTAATCCCCAAGAGACGCTCCATCTCCTCATTCCATATTTCGGCAACATCGGTGGCTTTATACTCACCCTCGATCATCTTAACCTCAAGCTTAAACCTAAGTAAGATATGTAGATTGTAAGTAACCTCATCAGCCTCAACCCTGATTAGACTCGGCTTCACCGTATTAAAATAGTAATACAAATCCTCTACAGAGTATCCAGATATAAAGTCTAAATTATCCTTAAGGATTGGATATAGAGCCTCTACAAATGCCCTCGATCTGCCAACTATGTTTTCCCAGAACCTCGACTGGCTTTCATGGATTCCTAAGGAAGCCCCATTTGCAATTGGAGTCGCCCTCAGAGCCTTATCAATTTGTAGATCATAAAGTGCATGTCCAAACTCATGTATTGTGCTATATAAAGTTCTTTTGAAGTCTTTTCCTTCATACCTTGTAGTAATTCTTACGTCGTCGAGCCCGATGCCTATGGTGAAGGGATGGGCTGAAACATCCAACCTCCCTCTATCGAATGGATAACCAAGATTCTGCAAAATAGTTATATTTACACGCTCCATGTCAGTTTTTCTATATTCAACTGTCTCCAATTCATGGGTTTGAGGATACCTGCCCTCAGAGAGCACTTTCTCAAGTATTCTTCTGATTCTAGGCTCCAGATATTTAAACATCTCTTCCACACGTCTTTTGCGTAGTCCCTCCTCATAATAGTCAAGTGCAGCATCATATGGATGCTCCTCATACCCTATATATTCAGCTGCTTGTCTACTCAAATCAATTATTTTGTCTAGATAGGGCTGGAATAGCTCAAACTTGTTTTTATCTCTGGCCTCCTTCCAATAAGGCCTAGCCTCTTCAGTAGTTTTGGCCATCTCCATTACTAGCTTAGGGGGGAGAGCCTTCATAATCCGGATTCTCCTATTTAATACCCTGACAACCCCCTTTTCATAGTCATTAAGATCCTCCTCATCAACTAATTCCTCAACAAGCTTTACAACCTCCTCTCGCAACAATAACCTCTGTTGGAGAGCCGCTAGCTCAGCTAACGCCATGCTCCGATCTACTACTCCCTGCCTAGGCATATACGTTTCTGAATCCCATGCAAGAACCGATTGGGCATGACCCAATGCCCAAAGAACCCTCGTCTTCCCAAGAAGTTCCTTAATTTTAGGATTCTCGAAAACCATATAAACACACCCAAAACCGGGACATGTTTGCAATTATATAGTTTAATGCTTATTATACGATATAAATAGATAGATATACACTTGGAGATGAATTAAGATGGCCATAATTAGGGCATTAACATTTTTCATTCCTCTAGATAATAATGCACCTAACCTAGAGAAATCTTTAAACGAATATCTTACGTGGGTAGATAACATAACTAGCGACTTCCCGTATAAACCATGGACGGTAAGACTGGTCTTACCACCTATTCCCAGCAACTACCCATTCAAAAAGTGGAGAACCATCATTGAGTATATTGCTGAGAACATAAATTTAAATACACCATTAATCCACGGTCTCACTATGTATCTAGGAGATAAGAGACTAAAAGAATTCCTAGATATATTAAAAGATTACAAAAACCTATTTGCCAATTTTCTATATGTGGAGGAGTATCACGATGATCTAGATTTAATATATTCTTTTGAAGACCCAGATATCTACACCAGAATAGCATTTACATTCGGACAAGCAATAGAGACACCTTATTTTCCAGCAACCACAAACAAAAACAACATATTTGGATTCGCCCTAGCCTTAAGATATATCGACTTGATGGACATATATCTCAATGGAGATAAGAAGAAACTTGTGAGTTATCTCGACGATTTGGAGATGAAATTATCAGTATATGGTTCATTATATTTAGGTATCGACTTAAGCCTCTCACCGTGGATGGATGAAAGTGTTGCGAAATTGATTGAGGATAGGCTAAATGTGAAAGTGGGCCAGCCCGGCTCGTACCACGCCATAAGCAAATTAAATAATATTATAATGCAATTGATAAGGGGAGTGGGGATAAAGACCATAGGATTTAATGAAGTAATGCTGCCAGTAGGAGAGGACAATAGACTAATGGAGTTAGCAAAAGATGGTCAACTAAAGTTGATTGATTTAATCGGGTTGACCAACGTCTGTGTGGCGGGCCTAGATATGGTCGTAATCCCAGACACCACAGATTTAATTAAAGTTATAGCAAAAGACCTATACTCGATATCAGTAGCAAGGAAGAAGAGCTTGGGGATGAGGCTGATACCTACTTCAGAAGATGAAGTATATATAGCTAGATTTGGTACGATACCGAAAATAAGAGTGACTTGAGAAATCCATCATTTATAGTCCTCTATATATAGGGACCTTGCTAATCTGACTAGATTTATATAGCCTGTTTTGGACACCACGACATTGTCTTCCAGCCTGACACCGAACGAGTTAGGCAGATAAATACCAGGTTCTATGGTAAATGCCATACCTGGCCTAAGCGTAGTATTCGAACCTCCATGAATATACGGCTCCTCATGAACCTCTAATCCGATGCCATGTCCAGTTCTGTGAATAAAATATTCACCGAAACCAGCCTCCTCAATAAACTCCCTTGCCGCAGAGTCTACTTCACGTGCATAAGTCCCTGGTGCTACTTTTGCAAGGGCTCTAGCTTGGGCCTCTTTGACAACATTAAAGACACCTAGATACCTATCACTCTCACCTAATGCCACAGTACGCGTTATATCGGATACATATCCATCATATACTATCGTGAAATCTACTAGAACGATATCATCCTTACCTATAATCTTGTCTGTTGAAGCTTGGTGTGGTAATGAAGTATTTACACCAGACTGGATAATTGGATGGAGACAAGACTCGGCGCCTATTTCATAAGCGTAGGCACATGCATCCAAAGAAACCGATTTTTCCGATTTACCTGGTCTCAGATTCTCAATTATGAATCTAATAACCTCCTGGTTAACTTCAGACGCCCTCTGTAAAACATTTAATTCATAACTATCTTTAACCATCCGCATACCAACTAAATATTTATCTACAAAGCCAACCTCCTTAATTTTAAGTAACTTTATGAATTTATTCACTATACCATATGGTATCTTTGACTCAACCGCGACAGTAGTTCCACCTTTCATTATTCCAGCTAGAATTTTATAAGGATCTTCATCATCACGATATGTAAGCACGTGGATACCCAATTCTTCAGCTATAGGGTATATTCTTTCCTTTTCTAAGGAGGGAGATAGAATATATGCCTCCTTTTTATTGGTATCAATAACGAGTAAAAAGAGCCTCTCTAGAGCATTGACAGAGAGAGATGTAATATACCGAATATTGATATCATCCCATACTACTATGTAATCAAATTTGCTGCTTGCAAGTCGAATTAATTCACTTATTCTATTTTTGTATACCCTAGCAAGCATTACTCTTTGATACCTAAATATAATTTACTGAACTGTGGATGGTGCAGTAACTCCTCCGGAGAACCTTCGTACCTCATCGTTCCACTAACCAAGAGATACGCATAATCTCCAATCTCCAAGGCCCTCTTCGCGTTTTGCTCAACCAGCACTATTGTTTGTTTATATTGATCCCTAAGCTCTACAACTTTCTCCAACACCATCTTCACAAGTATGGGAGCCAGATCGGTAGTCATCTCATCCAAAAGTAGAATCTTGGGCCTCCTCATCAAAGCCATTCCAATGGCAAGCATGCGTCTCTCTCCACCGCTTAAAGTCCCCGCCTTCCTATGCATAAACTCTTTGAGCCTCGGGAATATATTCAATATCTCCTCGATTCTATCATCCACTTCATCTTTTGGAAGCAAATAGCCAGCGATAACTAGATTCTCCCTCACAGTTAAACCAGAAACGATATTACCCATTTGGAGTAAATATGATATACCTTCCTTAGCAATTTTGTGTGGAGGCATCCCTGTAATATCCTTACCATTAAAGGTTATCTGGCCATCGAATATTGTGGCCAAGCCTGCTATACTATTAAGCAAAGTAGTTTTACCCGCTCCATTAGGACCTACCAGAACCGTTATCTCATGTTCTTTAGCCCTGAAATTAACATCGAATAAGACTTTTAATTTTCCATATCCAGCATTTAAATTCTTAACCTCAAGCATCGCCATTATATCATCACCCGATATAAATCTCTATAACCTTTGGATTATTAGCTACCTCATCGGGATCTCCTTCAGCAATGACCCTACCCCTATCCATCACATACACGTAATCCGCATATGGGAGGGCTATGTCTATCCTATGCTCGATCAACAAGAATGAAACATCCCATTTATTTAATAGACTTTTGATATATGAAAGAATCTCGTCGGCATATGCAGGATCAGTTCCTCCTATAGGCTCGTCCAAAGCGATGAGCTTAGCACCAGTGGCTAGGGCTCTAGCGACTTCCAACATCTTCAATTGACCTGCGCCGAGAGCCGCAGCCAATCTATCCCAATAGTCACCTAATCCGACAGCTTCAAGTATCTTGAAAGCACGTTCTATATTTCTCCTCTCCTCATCAATCCACAAACCCTTAATTGGAGCCTTGATGGGATTCTCTCCCGACCCTCCCAAAGCCACCAAAACATTATCCAAGACTGTTAGACCAAGGAAAGGCTCTGGAACTTGAAACGTTCTTACAAAACCAGCTTTATAAACTTGATGCGGCTCCCAGCCAGTTATATCCATACCATTAAAGAAAACCTTTCCACTAGTAGGCTTAAGGACACCAGTACAAACATTAACAAACGTAGTCTTTCCTGCTCCGTTTGGCCCCATCAGCATAGTCATCTTATTCTTGGCGACTTTGATATTAACATTGTTAACAGCCACAAGTCCACCAAAGGCTTTTGTCAGATTCTGGGTTACCAAGATATATTCCACATGGTCCTCACTCATATTCTACACCAGAGACCAAATTAATAAATACTCCAGCGAACACACGGCAAAATAGGGTTTAATTAAATATGATATAGAATAGACATTATTAATAAGGATTTATAAAAAGAAAATGTAGAGATCGTTAACTAAACTATTTAACCGCCTCTAGCTAACCACCAGTCCTCCCATTCAACAGTACCAGTTACAGCCCTGTATACTCCGGCCTTTCTCCACTCATAGCCCCCATCAGTAGGCCATACCACGTACAAATCGTAATCGGAGAAAGCCCTATCTCCATCTTCGTTTAACTGGAATATTCCACTGCCACCAACCATTCTCGCAACAACATCCGGCAATACCTGCTTTACCTTCATTGGATCACTGCTGTCAACCCACTCAATACCCATAGCTATAGCCCAAATGGCATCATATGTAGCATAAGCATAGGCATCGGGCTCCCTGCCCAACTTATTCTTTACATACTGGAGCACCTGGTCATGGAATGGAGATGCACCTGGTGCGAATATTGGGTTCAAGAATTCTGTATCAACAGCGAACTGAGCCACTTCTGGGTTCTCGATCAACTGACTCAACTGAGCAGTACCGTCACTACCTATCCACTTTACTTGCCTAAGGACATCATAACCAGCAGCGGCTTGGAATAGTGATGCAGCCTCCTTGAAAGCAATCAACTGAACACCAACCTGATCAGCACCATACTGATTGACTAAATTCTCCACAATTGAAGCCAGGTCAGCGACCTCAGCTGAGAACTCGGTAGCATCTGGGCTGTACCTACTAGCCTCGTGTACTTGACCACCGAGCTTCTGGAAGGCCTCGGCCACCGATTCCTTTAGACCATCACCCCAAGTATCTCCTCTCCATATAATAACTAGGTGTCTAATACCCTGAGCCCATGCAGTAGCTGCAGCAGCTGGACCTTGGATAACGTCCGTCGGACAGAACCTAAAGACGTTATCATCAGGTATTGCCAATGCTGGTGACGTAGATGACATTGATATCAATAGGATGTTATTAGCGTCTACATAGCTCTTGAGCTCACTAACTTCAGCGCTAGACATAGGTCCAACAATGAACCTAACTCCCTGGCCATGTAGAGACTGTAGCTTGGCCAACGCTGTTGCTGGATCGGTTCCTGTATCCTCTACTATTACCTGTATATTCCAGTCCTCACCCCTCGCTGCTAACCAGTCGTTCACCTGCTTCTCCGCCAACTCAGCTGCAACCTTACTGTTCTCTCCGTAGGTGGCTAACCCACCTGATAGGTCTACCAGTAGTCCGATTTTAACTGTACCACTCACACCTGTGGGTGGCGGTGTAGTGCCACCGCCGCCACCGCCGCCTGCCGGGGGCTGTGGAGCAGTCATCATTCCAATACCGTAACCTAGTAGGAGGCCAACTATCAATAGAATCACTGCTAATATATATGCCTTGCTACCAGACATAGACATTTTTCAGCAACACCTCAACAAAAATTACTTGAAATATCAAATAATTATATTTTACATTAGTCATTTATAAAGAAACAACTTGCTATCAATAAGTAATCCAACTAATTACTTAAATATAATGTCAATCATTTATAGTTTATAATTTAACAGAGATGTTTTGCTACCCCAGTCATTAACATGTGGGTGGAAACATGCTTGATGTTATACTTACAGCACTAGCAATATCTAGTGGAATATCCTTAGCTGCCGCTGGGATTACAATGATATACATGTCTACCGAGACCTTTAACTTTGCGCATGCATCCATGGTTGCATATGCATTTTACACAATTTTTATACTCAACTTATTGTATGGAGGTTCGCCATACCTCTACATACCAGCAGCTGCAATAGTATCAGGTCTAGTAGGTGTATTAATCTACTTCACTATAAATAAATGGTTAATCAGAGCAGGAGCAACAATGGTAACCTTAATGATGTCAACACTGGGTGCAGACTTAATTCTCTTCGGAGCACTTAACGCGCTTGTAGACGAGCTCACCCTTACATTCAAGAGAGACGCTAGATATTTCCTCCTTGCAGAGCAAGACATTGTACTGGGAAGGATTGGAGATGTAAACGTAAGACTAATACATATAGTCTCAATAGTAATAGTAGTCATCGTAATCACTGCGATACATCTATTCCTAACCAAAACAAAGTTCGGAATAGCAATGAGAACCACCGTGGAAAACCCCACACTAGCTAAAGTACTCGGCATAAATCCCGAGTCAGTTTACATAGCATCGTGGTTCCTCGGCGGAGCATTGGCAGGATTGGGTGGCGGTGTACTCACACTCATTATGCCGGGGGAACCTCGCATAGGAATGGTTATAATAGTACCATTATTCGCAGCATCCATAGTAGGCGGCTTATATAGTGTATTCGGATCCTTGTTGGGAGGCTTCCTTATAGGTCTTAGCCAGCAAATAGGAATTTATGTATTGGCCCAAACATTGGGTTCATGGATAAACGCCTACAAACTCATAATACCTCTGGCCATGATGGTAATAACATTATTGGTATATCCACAGGGCTTAGGTGCACTTCCATGGAGCAAAATATTAGAAAAATTAGGATTAAAGAGGGGTGAATAAAAATGCCCTTCGAATTTATAATACCAATTCTAACCCAAATAATACTATACTTTGCAGTCTTCTTAATAGTCACTCTCAGCCTTAACCTCGAGGTCGGATATGCTGGAATTGCACAATTCGGAAGGGTCTTGGCAGTACTCACAGGAGCAGTAGTAGCAGGTGCAGTACCTGGAAGAATATTAGCGTATATGGCCGGCTTACCGTGGGGAGCCGATTATGCAAACCACCTAAAGAACTTCAAGATAGTAAACACGATCAATCAACAACTATTGGTAACTAACCCTGGCCTATCAATCGGAATGCTCCTCTTCACACTCGCAATTGCAGCTTTACTTGGTGGCATAATAGGATACTTATGTTCCTATCCCGCACTCAGGTTAAAAGAGGCATACCTAGGTATTACCCTTCTAGCTTTTGGTGACGCCCTCCAATCATTCATATGGAATTATGATCCCATAGCGGGGGCAACCCAAGGAATAAATGTACCAGACTTCTTTAGGTGGGTTGGAGCCGGGCCGCCAAGATTCTACGCTGCGACAACAACATTGCTAGGCTTCGCAATACTAATATTCTTATTCATTGAAGCCCTTGGTAGAGCACCATACGGCAGGGCACTAAAAGCCATGAGAGACTCCGAGGTTGCTGCGAACGTATACGGTAAAGATATAGCTGGTTTGAGAGGTAAAACACTTATAGTGGGTGGTGCAGTAGCCGCAATAGGCGGAGCGTTATGGGCACTATATACAGGTAGCTTTAAAGCAATTACCTACAACCGATTAACATGGACCTTTTGGCCTTGGGCATTTATGATGTTAGGCGGTACAGGCAACAACATTGGTGTATTAGTGGGAACCCTAGTCTTTTCAACAGTAAGGACGTTAATATACACTTACAAACAAGTCTTAACACAAGTTATACCAATATCACCGATCTGGCTAGAATACATGCTAGTAGGATTTGCTATAGTACTTATCGCACTAGTAAGGCCACAAGGGTTAATACCAGAGAAACCAGCACTTACATTAAAGAGAGAAGAAGTATTAAAAATAAGAGAAAAAGTGAAACAGTCTGGAGAATAACCCACAACCAAATCTTTTTATAAATAATTTAACCATTTAGATAGTGACTGTTTTACCTACACCCATATATCTAGCCTTATCATATAGATATCTCGCCGCACAGACATCTTGGAGCGCTAGCCCAACAGATTTATATATGGTTACACCAGACGGCCTACCCCCTCTCAGCGAATCGCCTAACTCACCTAACTCAATAATCCCGTCCTCAGAGACGAGGCCTCCATTAATTGCATTGATAATATCGCCACTCTCCTTACTAGTAGCTGCACGAGAATCGACTACAACCAGTTTGGCGAGCATAAACACCTCATCATCTAATGCCCTACTACTAGGGGTATGAGCACCTATACTAACAACATGGACATCCTTCTTTAAGTAGCTACCTAATACGACAGGAGACTCGGATGTAGAGGCTTCAATAATAATGTCACTGTCAGCCAAGGCCTCCCCTAGGTTACCGGCAACTTTACAATCAACCCCCAACTCACCACAATATTCCGAGAATTTATTGGCCGTATCAGCCCTAATATCATAGACGATAGCCTCCACTATGTTATAGAAGTGCCTAAGGAAACGTAGGTGAAATCTAGCCTGGTACCCTCCACCAATAAAAGCAACCCTACCATCCTCATTGGGCTTCAAATACTTAATAGAGACCATTGATGCACCAGCGGTTCGAACCCCCGTAACAACAGCACCATCCAAGATACACAGAGGCATCCCTGTCGCTTGGTCAAATAGAACTACAATTCCTGGTATCGTAGGTAGTCCTCGCTCAACATTTGATGGAATTACACTTACAATCTTGATAGCGACACCCCTATCCTCAATATATCCAGGCATAAATCCCCACCAATTCCCATCGATTGTCATGACTGTTCTCTGAGGAACCTCTGCCCTACCTCTCGAGTATAACTTGAAACAGGCCTCAATAGCATCCACAAATTCTGGAACATCAACAATATTATTAATGGTATCGCCGTCCAGTATTAGAAGCTCTGGCATAATATCACCACCAAAAATATTTAGATATAATTCGAGGTAAATATTCGATTAACTAGGTTGCGATGCTTTATTTAAGAACTTTACCCGTGGATAGATACCACATATATAGGTCTAGAACTCCGGGCTTCAAACCGAGTTCATCAGCCAATCCAAGAATAATTCGTTCTATATACAAATATCTACGAGGAGTAACCTTAATATTATTGTCTACCAAACCATAATTACGCAATAATCTAAGTATATGCCTATCTATAATGGCAACCTCCAAAAAACCAATGTTCCTGAGGAAGTGGCTCGCCTCTTTATATCCAAAACCTTTAACAAGCCTAACTAGCCTAGACCGCATATTAAAAACAGAACCACCAGAATTAACTATCTTTAATACCATATCCAACTTTCCTCTAGCCTCTATGACATATTTACTTCTGACATTCGGAAACCTATAACCATGTCTCACGAGAACCTCCTTTATATCATTTAGACCCAATTCTAAATATTTGTCTCCAATCTCAGACTCAATTTCAAGAGCAACCTCAGCTTTAGAATTGGCTGTCAATATACAGTAAGCAAGTTCCCTCATAACCTCCATTGGCGAAGACCTGTCTATCCCCAAGAAGTATTTAACCTTCTCCTCAACCAATCTCGATACATCACTTGAGATAAGCTTTTTAATTATTCCTAGGAAAACGGCTTTACTCAACTTTCTTGATCCCCTTAACCCTAAACTTCACAACCGCATAATCCTCCACGTCTTTGACACTCTCTATCTCGATATTAAGCCCAATGTCATCCGCCTCAATAACAAAATCATCAAAATAGTCATAGTAACCACACGTTCTACAATATGGACCACTAAACTCGATTTCTAACTCGTCTCCCTCCAGTCTTATAAGCTTAGCCGTAACCTCGGGAGACCTATACCGATTAAACACCTCAATCGCCCTATCAATCATCTTCCTATAATCATTATTCATTTCTAGCTGCCCTCCTAATATAACCCTCAACAATAAATAACCCAATCAATGTAATGAAGACAGAAGCCAAGATATATGTTTTATAACTGCCTGTCCACTCACTGATATAGCCATTAACTGATGACCCAATAATCCAAGACAACGCATTAAACATCTGTAAAGCCCCTAAACCCGTTGCCCTTTGCGACTCAGTAGTGTTTTCAATAATATATACGTTGGCACCCAAGTATAGTAAGACCCAGGAGACGGCTAGAAGAACTTGGAGAGGGAGAACATGCATGAAATTCAAGCTAAAATAATAGCCAATAAATACAATAGAAGTGAGAAGGAGGCCGCCTTCGAAGACCCTTACACCACGCCCTTCAGAATAACGCCCTACACTTCTAAACAACATTATTTGCGTAATAGTGTTAATCGAGTGGATTATCCCCACCCAAAACTCATCAGCCCCCAAGCTATATAGATATAGACTGAAGAAACTCCATATACCTCCAGCCGCCATAAACCGTAATGCATAAGCTATATATATTACCCATATAGATAAGGGGAATTTTACAAGCTCCCGCAACTCTATTCTAGAGCCTCTGATGTCCGAGTAAGCACCTCTATCGATCAGCAATAAGAGCACCAAGGGGATCAACGTTATGAAACCACATAATATGAACGAACCATCGTATCCGAGTGTACTTACTATATATCCCCCTATAAGGCCGGACGTGGCGAATCCCATGCTCCCAAACATGCTGACAGTACCGATACCTTCCCCCGCACCAAGAATCTTGGACCCTATAAGGTTGGAGAGAGGTATAATCGCACCAGTACTGAATCCTTGTATCATCCTCACCAAAATTAAATAAAAACCATCCTTGTAGATTGGAGTTATGAAATCGGAAATGCTAAGGAGAAGAAGGGAAGTTATGAGCACACCTCTTACCCATCCATATTTATCAACAATTATGCCTCCAGAGATGGAGGATACACTATTCATCAAGAAGTAGAAAGTAGTTAAGAAACCTATAATGACATTGGATACACCGACGATATAGTATGCATACAACTGCAGATATATAGCGTAAATGCCTATGGTAAACCAAGTAGCATACATCGTTAAGAGAATCGGCAGCACCTTGACCATTTTGGCATCCATGCACCGCACCCTATTTATAAGCATCGGGAGTCTTAAATAATCATAATTGGATAACGTAGAAACTATATATGTTTATAAGTCGTTAATTAAGTGTTATTTGTAAGAAAATGAGAAATAGGTGTGGAGAACCATGAATGAAGATGACTTCTGGGACGAAGATGACCCGATATTCAAGATGATGAAAGATATGATAAAGAAAATGGAGAAGCTATTTGGAGACATGGGTATGTTCGATGAAAAAATGTTCTCTGGAAAACCTACAATAAGGGGCTTCTCCATAACAATAGGGCCGGATGGAGTCCCAAAAATACGTGAGTTCGGCCCCGGTTTAGGCCAACATGATCAGCCGATAAAAGAGGAAAAAAGAAAGATCGAGCCTGATATAATAGAGAAAGAAGATGAATACATGGTTATACTTGATTTACCCGGTATAGATAAAAACACCATTAAGTTGAAATTAGATAAGAATCAATTGATAATCAAAGCTGAAGGAGCAAGGAAAGTTTATGAATATGTGACATTACCCCTGAATATCAAAGGATCAATAGATAGATTTGATTATAATAATGGAGTCTTGACCATTTATATAAAGAAGAAAAAGGGGTTCAAGATATTCTGATATATTGAACGTAAAACGCATCTATTTCGGCTTGAAACCTCCCGGCCCAGTTGTTTGTCTGGAAAGCCAACCTTGCTTATTCATCGTGAATATAGAATATATCTTCACCCAGAACATGATAAATAGGTACCATGGATATCCAAGTAACCAAACCCATTTCTTATTAACCTTTTTATCGAAGACCGGGTATATCCTTATAACTCTTGTAATAAGGAGCCCCAGAGATAATAGTAGGATTCTTATCGCGATGCCCAATGGGTCCAGACCAAACCAGAACCAATTTAGGGTAAAGATACTGCTTATGAGGAGATACAAGAGGGTAATCATAAATATACTACTTAACCAGGTGGACACCATCTGCAACAAAGCGGTCTTCTTTCTCCAAACCCATCCATCCCAGAGCAAGGCCCTAGAAGTCCTTCTAGCACTATTCCGGAACCATCTTAACCTCTGTTTAATAAGACCAATCATAGATGGAGGCGAAACTGTCTCTACATATGACGTAGACTGGTACTTCGTCTTCCAATCGTCCTCGAGCAACAGCGATGTGAATCTCCCGTCATCTCCGGATACACATCTACTACGAACGAAGAATTCATATTCCATATCACGAATGTTCGGAATTATAGCAGATTTTCTATAAGCTACGCACCTTCCACCTAAAACAGTTACTTGGTTAAAGTAACTTAGGGCAGGTATGGTCAACTTGTATTTAATCTTTTCACTAATCATATTAAAGAAGTTAGAGATATTTTCGTATGGATTATATATCCTTTGATCACCTACTACACCGCCCACCATAGGATCTTCAAACGGCTTCATCAACTCGGGAATAGTGTCATTATTTACCATTGTATCCGACTCCACCACAACTACAAATTCTTCCTTGGCCTCTTCCATAGCCCTAGCTAAGGCTGTACGTTTACCTGGATAGGTTCTGATAATTTTGACCCTGTTATCATATATGAACTTACTTTTTAACCAGTCCATAATACCCTCTTCTCTCATATCAGTAGCAATAATAAGTTCAGAGACTTGATCGGGTGAGTAATCCAAAACCTTATTAACAACCATATTGAGAATCGCTTTATCCTCTTTATACGTTGGCATAATTACAGAGACTTTGGCATTAAAATCTCCCTCCACTGGTTTATATCTCCAACTAAAAAAGACCTTTGCCAGCCAAATAATCCAGAAATAGCTAACGATCAGTAGGAATAACGTTACTTGATTTGACGCTATCGCATTCAATAGTTCAAGTATGGTTGCGAACATTTAAAATTCAACTCCATATCCATTTTTGGTCGGCGACGGCTTCCAATTTGGACCACCACTCACAGACTCCGATGCAATGCCAATTTTAGATAGCTGGACCATAAGAGAATTGATCTGAATTACAGCCCTCAATATAGGCATATTAAATTTCTCACTAGAAGCCAGATTATATAGACCCATAGTATCCTTAGGTAAACATGTTCCTCCGAAAGGCATCCCACCCAACATTCCATAACTTTTATTCCAGAAACCTTCAGCAATATTCGAAGATATATCGAGAGCTTTATTCGAATCGATTCCGAGAATCCGCCCCAAAAGCCAAATCTCATTCGCAAAGGAGATTTTTAGAGCATTAAAGTAATTACATATATATTTAACGAACTCAGCCATCTCAGGCTTGACTCGATATATGTTAGCTTCTGTCCCGTTATATAAATTGAGTAAAAGATCTCCAGACTCCTTATCATATTCGCCTATGACGAGTGCCCATGGATACATAGAGTCCTCGAAACCCGAATTCGCTCTTAAGAACTCTGGATGATAGCAAAGCTTGATATCTTCTCCAACCTTAACCCCAGATTCTTTCTCCAGCAAAGGAATAACATAATTTCTAGTAGTATAAGGCAAAACTGTACTCCTTATAACTACTAAATGTTTATTAGGTTTAACTCTTCTTAGCCATGCACCTAGTCGTTTAATTGCACCTAGTAAAAACTCGTTGTTCACAGATCCGTCGCTCAACATAGGAGTCGGCACAGTAATTATAGACACATCAGCCCTATATTTCTCTAGGTCATTGGGATGAACTGCTTCATATCCATCGCTAGAAAGCTTTTCAATTACTTTGTTGTTTATGTCTACAAATATTACTTTCTCTCCTTTATCGTGCAGAACCTTGCCGGTGGATAAACCGACGGTACCTGCACCAAATATAAAAATATTCATCTAATAAAAACTCCACAGTACATATATAGGCATAAGGGGATATATACCGGGGTATATGCTTTAAATGAGAAAAACAGAACTTTAAGATGAATATCCAATTATAAATCTATTATTAGATTATACATTGAGAAAAGCGAGAAAAAGGATGGATAAATACAAAATGTGTCTAAATAGTTTAATAAGGGGGTATCAGCCCCTACCTATGAGTTTTGCTATCATAGCCGCTAATGGAGGTAGAGACCTCGTCTGGATAAGAACCCTCCCTGGACCTTCTAGCTCGGCTACGACACCCTCTCCTCCAAGGAAGAAACTCTTCCACCCCCCAAATTTACGAATCTTATATTTAACAGTAGGATCCATAGCAACAAAATGGAAATTATCTAGAATCATCTTTTCACCGGGCTTAAGCTCCACCGTCTCAATGCCACCATAGCTATTTACCCAGACACCTCCATTTCCCTCTATCTTTAACCAGATAAGTTCACCCTCAGCAAGCAATCCTTTAAACCCTCTCCAAGCCACTGTAATCCTGGTATCACCGTGAGAAACAAGGTAGCTCATATCCTGGACGATTAGCTCCCCATTAACCTCTACATACTTGATATCCCCTGGGAGCGAGGGAGCAAACCACAACTCAGTCAGTGTCTTTGCAATGAAGGTATTTAAGAATATTGATTCACCCCCAGCCAATTTTCTCGCCAAGGCGCTAAGCAAACCACCGGTATGTGTTTTAACTTCGTATTCACCTTTCCCAGCTACAAAAGCCCCGGCCTCAGCCGTGACCTCTTCACCGGGATTCAAATAGACCTTCAACAGCGCGTACGCTGGACCTAAAACAGTTTCCCATTTCATACTAAAGAGATATGGCGTCAACCCTAATAAAGACATCTGGAGCCGATTATTCAGGAGACTTCTCATCTTTATAAACCTCGATACACGATAAAATATAATTCAAAGCACCTCACTTTTCTGGTGTAATTCCTATGTATGCAATTGAGACAATTGATGTCGTCAAATATTACGGTAAAGCCAAAGTTCTAGATAATGTATCTTTAAAAGTTTACGAGGGGGAGATATACGGATTATTAGGACCTAATGGGGCCGGCAAATCGACTTTAATCGAGATAATATTGGGTCTAAGGTCAATGGATAGTGGAGAAATAAAAATCTTCGGAGAAAGTATTACCAGCAGAAAGTTCAATAAACGAATAATCGGATATGTGCCTCAAGAGCATCTGCTATATGACAATTTAACAGGATTGGACAATATAAAGTATTTCGCCGGACTCTATGGAGTTAAAAGTACCGAATTCAAGAAACGACTAAACACATTGAAAGAGTTCCTCGGGTTGGATGAAGAACTCCTCAAAAAGGATGTATCGAAGATGTCCGGGGGACAGAAACGCAGGATAGCATTAGCCACATCACTCATCAGCAACCCTAAGTTAGTTATAATGGATGAACCGACAACAGGTCTAGATCCTAATATAAGAAGAGAATTCTGGCATCTAATAACCGAGTTGAACGACAAAGGGATAACTATATTGTTAACAACACACTATATGGAAGAGGCAGATGAACTATGTGACAGAGTCTCGATAATAAACAAGGGAAAGATACTTGCCACAGGCACCCCTCAAGAACTAAAAAAGACTTATGGGGGTGTAGAATCCCTTATAATAAAAATGAGAAGTAAATTCATTGAAACTGCCAAGACAATCCTTGAACCTTATACACCTGTGGTTATATCGGAAGACAGCATAAGAATTCAAGGCTTAACTGAGAGAGACATACCTGAAGTGAGGAGTAAGCTCGAAGGAGCGGGAATATGGGTCGACGGATTCGAAATTAGACGCCCATCTCTAGATGATGTATTTATAAACCTAACTGGTAGGAGGCTGGAAAGCGAATGAAACGAATTATCTCAGTAGCTAAATACGACTTGAAAATGATGCTCAAAACAAAAGAAGTATTATTTTGGAACATAGCATTCCCAATAATTTTAATGCTGCTCTTCTCTGCTATATTTGGCGGAAGCGGTACCATCACAATAGATATTGGTATATTAGACCAAGATCACTCAGATATGTCACAACTTATAATAGACGTATTTAATCAGACGAATGTCACCAACATAGTCATACTTAAAGACAACCAGTCTCTCTATGATAAACTCTCTAAGCATGAACTAGACGCATATATAATAATACCTAGAGGAACGGGAAAGAACATCACCACCGGTTTCCAAGCAGAGTTGAAAGTCTATATAGACAACTCGGACCCAAATGTTGCAGACATATCGACAGGCATAATCAAGAGCATACTAGATGGGTTCAACAGTCGAACCAGAAGTATGTTCGAGGAGTATATAAAGAATTCGGGTGTATTCAACCAGACGATGCTTGAACATATGAGGGCCTATGCTGAAGCCATCAAGGCAAAATATAAACCAGTAAAGGGAACAGAAAGAATACAATACAAGGAGTTTATATTAACAGGAATAATCGGCTATGGATTCCTATTCTCCTCAATGGTAACGGCAACAGCCTCAATAGTGAATGAGAGAAAAAGTGGAACATTAAAACGCCTAATGCTAACACCAATCAAACCGATAGAGATCCTTCTAGGTAAAACCTTCGGAGCACTATTCAGCACGCTACTCTATACATTTTTAGTTCTAGCCATAGGAATACCCTTATTACAGCCTAAGATTCATTTACTTATACCCGATTTAACTATTGTTGTTATCTTGGGAAGTTTGAGTGGGATAGTAATAGGCCTCATTATATCAGCCATATTCAGAACCACTGAGGGAGCATCCGGATTCGCTATAATAATAGGTATATTTTTACAATGGTTTATAGGGATCTGGTTCCCACTCGAGATGCTTCCCCCATACCTGAGACAACTAACCAACTATATACCAATGGCGTATGCATTGGATGTAGTAAGAGCAATCCTATTGTATGGTGACACGATACTTATTCATCTTACCGAGACACTTTATCTAACGATATTCGTCGTGATCCTATATACATTGGGCTCCATAGTACTCTCCAAGATGTTAAAAACAATAGAGGTTTGAACATGGAAAAAGCAACGCATATCCTATTCGGCACACTCTTAGGATTTCTACTATACTATAATGGCCTTAGACCAGAATATGCATTCCTATCAGCAGTGGCATCAATAATACCAGATATAGATTGGATGATAGATAAGACGTGGGTATCTAAAAGAAGTATATTTAGGAGGGCTTGGAAAGGGGTCTTCGGTGGCCGTGGCTTCCACAGAACCATCTTACATAATATCTGGGTCTTAATAGCGTTGGACGCAAGCATATTAATTGTTGCGGGATACAATTACCTGCTTTTGATAGGATTCTCAGTAGGATTTATGAGCCATTTGCTTCTTGATAGTCTGACGAAGACGGGGATATATTGGTTTTGGCCATATGGAGATGAAAAAATTACGGGAAGAAAAAGGTTTCATATGAAGTGGAGGATACGTACCGGGGGACTGGGTGAGCGCTTGGTACAAAGTCTCCTTGTCCTCGGTTTGTTAGCCGTCATTTACTTCTACGAGGGCGATCTCAGAGCTCTCTTAGATGAGCTGTTTCGCATGATTAAATGAATCTAATCAACCTCTATTTTTTTCCTAGCTTCCCATAAACCATGAAGATTACAGTACTCAACTGCATAGAGTATCCCGCTCTTCCGTAACTTTAATGTTAAAGTCACATTAGGCTCGGCGTATTCGGGGGTTAACTCTATCTTCGCAATTGTAATGGGATTGAATACCCTGCCATCTTCTTTAAAGAAGACCTCAATGTACCTAATGGAGTGTTGGACCGTATTAGGATGTGGACCGACGCTGATCTCAACGGTAAAAGGTTCTCCCGCCTTAACTTTATCAGGTGCATTGATCTTGGGGGTGTGAGTCTCCACCTTGGAGATCGCCTCTCCACTAGCTCCCTCAGGAGTATAAATTAAATCACCAAACTTGTCCGTCATGCAAATCACCCTGACGTTAGTGAAAAATATAATACTGTTATGTCATATAAATAGGTTAGTAAACCAGCCTCCGAATTATACAAATGGAATTTGACTTACGTTTGCTCCGAATTCAGTTGTTTTATCGATTTATAGGCACCCATGAATAATATAACCATTGCGGCAAGAAGAATATAGGAGCCGATATACGCTCCCGCGGGAACCAACGCCATCGCAAAACTTATAATAAGCAATAACCCAGCTTTATTCACTAAGTTAGATACCTGACCATATTCCCCTAGCCTTATGAGCATAAGACCAAAAAATATACTTCCAAGAACGACAACATAATTAAACGGCGTCTCTAGCACAATATTGATTATCAAGAGTTCCCCAATAGAAAAGCCAAATGTAGCCTCATGGGACTCAAAGGCCATCTGATAGAGATTTACACCGGGTATAAACTTCGAGAATACAAGTATTAGAAAAGCCCCAATAATCATGAGTATGCTCCCGATCTTACCCACCCCAAATTGACTCGACTCAACCTCCTCCAGATACTTACACGCGTTGTAGAAATAGATGAACCCTAATAGATTCAGAACCGCTGGAGCCATGATTAACGAGCTAAAGAATAAAGGCGAACTGGAGAAAACATCAGTAAAATCTAACGGAAACAACCCTTGAATCAAGAATATAATAGATAGCACCACAATATTGAATATAGTTGCCACAAACACGATTAATGAACCTCTCTTAAGGTCAGTCAATCCTTTAACTAATTTATATTCTTTCGTAAATGGCTCCATACTAGGTCCCATTTATAATATCATAACTAAAATTGGAATATTAATTTTAAGTGCCAAGCGAACCAATCAAAAATTAAAAGATTAGCGATAGACCCTTCAATTTGTCCCTTCAGTTGCTGTCCAAATTCGTCCCCAGAATATCATTGTATATTCCTAAAAGCCTTCGCTCAATATCCTCCTTATAAAATCGAACCTTTCCAATCATAACACCACTTTTCAGCAACACTCCCGAAAGATTTTCATCAACTCTAAACGACACGCTCAGAGAACTCCTGTTAAGAATTTGGTATCCCCTTTCTGTAATACCCTTAACAACGTCATTTAGATCCAGATTTGGTACAAGGTTATTTATGAAAATTATCCCCGTTCCATCCCTAGCACAACTAACCTCAACCAAATCCAAGTTTATTGGCCTAGGCTTTACTACGGGTGACGAACCACATACAGGACATTTCTCATTACGCAATATCCTTATTTTATCTAGACTTATAGATTTTAGATCAACATATAGTAGGGTGTTTTTAAGTACCGGCTCGGCCCCTGTAACTATACGGACCGCCTCAGATACCGCGAGACTGGCCACCATATGGGTCAAGCTCGGGTGCACACCCACCTCAGCACATGAAGGTAGATTAGCGTCCTCCAACCCACCATAGAAACACTCTAAGCAAGGAGTCTCGTATGGTATTATAGTTGATATATTGCCATACATCTCGATAGCTGAAGCAAATATATATGGAATTCTATGTTTAACCGCGGCCCGATTAATTATATACCTAGGTTTCATATTATCCAAGCCATCCACTATAACATCTACGCCTGACACAATCCTATCCACATTTTCCTCCATAACAGGCTCAGGTATTGGGTCAACCTCCAACCACGGATTAATCTCTCTCAACCTCTCCTCAGCTACTTGAACCTTAGGTCTATCAACATCCCCCCTCCTGTATAGGGGCTGCCTATGTAGATCAGTGAGTGAGACCACGTCCCTATCAACGATTCTTAAATAACCGACACCCATGGCCGCGAGAATCATGGCGGCTGGAGAGCCTAGACCACCCAATCCTATAATGGCTACCCTAGCCTCCATAAGCCTCTCCTGACCTTCCGGCCCAATGTCCCTGAGAACTATCTGTCTCGCATAATCATTAAATATATCTCGCTTCATTCCCCCAGTAAAAAAATAAGAACCAGAAGGTAATTATAGTTAATCACCTCTAGAAACAATCTATTGCAGTTTATATATACCTCGATTAACTAGGTTGTATAGCGTATCTAAATCTATATATAGATAATTTTTTCCAGGTGTTTTTGAGATGGTTTCAAGGGAACTATTGAATCTACTTAATGAAGCTATAGCAAGAGAAATACAAGTCTCTATCCAGTATATGTGGCAACACGTTATGTGGAGAGGCCCCAAACATATGACGGTAAAGGA
>JALTTZ010000144.1 GCA_027047855.1 Nitrososphaeria archaeon | reverse complement strand
ATATAAGCCAGTATCAATGCTGTGAAAGGAGACGATACCCAGCTCAAAATCACTAAATAAAGAACCCCATTGTTTAAACCCTCTACACCATAAGCCACCAAGCCATAACCAAAAACTGCACCAACAATGGAATGGGTAACCGAGACATCTATACCCATTCTAGATGCAACCAAATTAACCCAAAAAACAGCCGCCGCTACCGAAGCAAAAGCACCGGCAATAGAGATCTCGGGCACAATCCCCTTTCCAACAGTCTTCATTACCATGAATCCTTGAGTTAATGCTCCAACAGCAGCGAATATAGCGAACAAAATGACAGCTTTTTTAATAGATATGACACCAGCACCCACAGCACAATCAGTAGGTTCAGCGGCATCATTCCCACCTAAGGTAATAGCCATTAGAAATGACAGCACTACACCTGCAGCAAGGAAAACCGATTCAAACAAGATCAACACCGAGTTAAATAAATTTGGTCGCAGACCTAATTTTTCCATATTTATATTTTAATAATCTCTATAGATAGATATTTAGACTATATAGACATTATATAATTCCAGATAGTCTATATAGGGCTACTTAAGCTGCTTTAAATATTTAATGTAGATAAGTAGAGAAAGGACTAGCACTACCAAGGAAGCATATAACTCGAAAACAGGAATATCATTTACAAGCTTTAAATACACACGTGAATTATTGGACCCCACTAAAGACAGATTAAAGATTCTGTATTCTCCTAACCTTATATTAATTTCTTTTCCGTAACCACTTAGGTTACCATCTAAATATACATAGACCGGCTCATCAGCTCTAATCACCAATGTGGAGGGGGTTCTTCCCGTCGTTATTACCAAAGAGAAGTCTTCTTCAGTGAACTTTATATATTTGCCGAATCCAAATTCATCACTATAGTTAGGATACAATAAATAAAGATAGGACAAATATGCAGTTGCAAAGATAATTAGAAATTGGAGAATTAATGCACTTAAAAACAAATCCTTCTTTCTAACTTTATTATCCATGCTTATCGATCCCTCTAACTACATCGAAAGATATTTCCAACAACTCCTTAGACTTCCTAAACCTCCATTTACGTATAACTAGTCTTCCTATACCACCAGTACTCGTTAAATGCGGCTTGTTGCAAGCATTTATATTCCAATTATCAATAATAACAATCTTCAATCTTTTTACACTACTTGGAATGGGATACAAATCATAGATGATGTTTCCATACCGTCTCTCCGCTTCATCCCTATTCAACTCTACAACTCGGACTTGGACATCTTCAGCGATCTTTCTATTCGCTTCCTCCTCTATTCTTTCCATTTCCTCTGGGGATGGCTTCCTGATAAACTTGACAGTAAGGCGTCCATGGGAACCATCTACATATGTCGAGGCGGTCCATAATGCATCCTTACCAAGCACTTTAACAACAGCACCTTTTAATACATGTAATGCTGTATGGGTTCTCACGTCAAACTTAGCCGAGTCACTCGCCACCAGAGACCACCAATATCTCCCCACTCACATAGTCATTCTTTACCAAGAAGACCACAGCTTCCCCTATCTCTTCCGGCTTACCAATTCTACCGATGGGAACTTCTTTTACACGCTCCTCTAGCGAGGGTACGTTTTTAATTAACTCTGTTGCAATAAGCCCTGGGGCAACAGCGTTAACTCTAATACCATAGGGGGCCAACTCACGAGCCAATGCAAGGGTAAATCCATTCACCCCAGATTTTGAAGCCACATATGCTACCCGCCCTGGATAGGGCATGCATTTTGAACTCCTTATAGAAGAACTGATAGAGGAGATATTGATGATAACACCTTTCCCTCGCTTAATCATATGAGGGACGACCCATCTGGTTACATTGAAAACACTATATAGGTTAACTTTAATAATTTTATCCCACTCTTCCCAAGTCAATTCATCGAACCGAGTGGCCTTGAATATACCGGCATTATTCACCAGAATATCTATCACTCCGAAATTCTCAAGTACCTCATTAACTAAGCGACCGGCCTCCAGAAAATTGGATACATCGGCCTTAACAATTATGTAATCTACTCCCATCTCAGATAGAGTCTTCTCCATCAATTTGGCGGCATCCTCATTAGACCTATAATTAATGACTAACTTTGCACCATGCTCAGCCAATTTAAGAGCAATCCCCCTTCCAATACCTCTAGTCGACCCAGTTACCAACGCAACACTACCTTCGATATTCATCCACTCACCTCCCACTTGGGAAAACCTCACCTCTAATATCTGGATATACACTAATAGTATTATCTATAATCCTCAAAATAGAGCCTACTCCCAACCTACTTCCATAACTTACAGCTTGAGCTTTAAACTCTAAATTTGATATATCCCTGTACTTATCCTCAAACCTAACTACACCAGTCTCCGGATCCCAAGTAAATCTTGGGTGCTCTATCGCATCCTGAGGATACATCCCATAATCAATGAGATTAGTAATTAATTGAAGATGTAATTGAGGTCTATATATACCGGCAGATAAGCCGAGTACATACACCATACCATCTCCTTTCAATAGAGGTGCAGAGAGTGTATGTAATGGATACTTATTAGGAGCTAAATAATTAACGCATGCCTTATCGAAAGTAAATGAAAATCCTCGATTATTAAAAACAACTTGATACTTGGTATCCACAACTCTACTACCAAATGGATAAAATAAACTTTGAATACACCCTATGACGTACTTCTCATCAGCTACACAGAAAAATGTGGTATCGCCATCAAATACTCTTCCCAATCCACCATCTAAACCCACTAAAAAATCTATATCCAGTAATTTTTCTATAGAGACTTTCAGATATCTAGGGTCACCCAAAAAACGTTCTCTGGCTATATAAACAGGTTTGAAAAGCTGTAGATAATATTTTAATCTGGATAGGGAAAGAGGTGGAGGACGTTCCCCGACGGCTTCATTCAACTTAAGCAGCTGCAATGTTGAAATACCCAAAGAATTCAGGGGCATTTCATATATATTGAACCCTTTATAGCCAATATTTAATGGTTCGGTAATGTAAGCCCTATAATTCTTAAAGTCTTCCACTGAAAAAATCTCAAACTCATCATTCAGCACATCGACAAAAAATTCCACTGGATCTCCCTCATAGAAATTTCTTGGATCTTCTCTAACCAACTCAAGTAATCGCCCCAGACCCTTAAATCTTATACGTTCTCCCACACCGAGTTCGGCCAACACTCCAAAGACTTTATTGAAAGCACGTGATGGTGTTCCATTTAAAAGTACATGCCGCACACCCTTCAAAAGCGTTCGACTTAGGGGGAAACCTTCATAACATAAATTAACCGCCGGAGCGACTAATTCTTCCCATTCTACCGATCCAAACGCCCGCCACAACACCCTCAATCCATCAACAAGACCCGGAATAGTAACTGCAGCCCCCCCATATTTAGGCATCGATTCCAATCCGTGACTTACATAATTCTCAATAGAAGAAAACTTACCCGAATACCCAGATCCCATAACCACCTTAACACTACCATTGTCTCTGTTATACACTATTGAGAAAAAGTCTCCACCTATTCCACCTAAATGAGGTATAGATACGGCTAGACCTAAACTAATAAATACGGCCAAATCAGCAGCGTTAACTCCTTTATTAAGTAGCTCTGCAGCCTTTACAGCTACGTAAGGATTTTCACATGCAAATGCTGCATCATAAGTATAAAGGGGTGTCTTAAACATAGGAAACACCTTCAATACACTAAGAAAATATTAATTTATAGGGGAGTACTTAATAGTATCTATAGCAAGATTATTGTGTGAATATAAGAATGAGTATGGAGTTGGTAGACGATCTAAGTAAATTTTGGAACGTGAAGATACAGTTAGGAGACAACGAATATGTCTACAAACTATATGACACCTTCGATAAAAACGTTATTCTTAAGAAAGAATTCATAGACTTAATCAAAGACAGGGTATTTAAGCTAGATAATTTTATGGCTGGAGACATAATAACAAGTATAATATCACCGGAGGGCGAAGAATATAGTAAATACGCCCTGTTCATGCTCATGATTGATTTAGGTGACGGATTCCCCGAATATCCTGGAGACCACTACTTCCTTTTCGCTTTGAGAAAGGATGGAAATATACATCTAATGGGCGTCGCAAACCAAGAAATAACCAGAGATGAGGCTCTCGAAATATTATCAATAGCCCTTGAAGAAGCTAACAAAGTAAAAGCATTCGTATTTGCATTTACAAAAGAGGAGGAAGAGGAAAAGGAATAGATAAGGGTATAGATAACCCAAACCCATAATAAACCATATTAATAAGAATAATACCGATTACCAAAAGCGAAATAAGGACAAGAGCGGTATCATTAATCCGATATGAATCAATTAAAACGGCAATAACAGGAATTAAGGGAGTCAACAAAAGGATCCAAAGACCCAAGTATACAACACCATAACCAAATTCAACATTTAAGGATGCGAATACTCCCCCAAAAGCAAGCAACACTAAAGACAAAACTACTAACCCCTTGACAACAAATTTATAAACCTTCTTCAACAACTTAGCCCAACCCCCTCATTATCATGATCAGAGAAAACACAACCAATACGATACTAAATAGTGACCTTAAATATCTAGCCTCTATTTTGAAACCGAGTCTACTTCCAAGCTGAGCGCCAATAGAAGCGCCCAATACAGCGAAGGGAGCATATGACATATCGATTACACCATTAACAAAATAAATAAATGTGCCAGTCGCCGAAGTGATAGATATCATAAAAAGACTCGTCCCAATGGCCACACGAGTAGGAAGAGATAGAAGAAGTATCAATATGGGCATCTTGAGAATTCCACCCCCTATACCGAGCAACCCAGATAAAAGGCCAGCGACGTAGCTAACCAAAACACCCAAATAGATATTGCCCCCCCTAGTTCCCTCATCATCCTCACCATATTTCTTACCAGCCACCATCCTATACGCAACATATAAAAGAACCAAACCGAAAACAACATAGATCACTGATTCCGACATCATTAAGTTAATATTCGCACCGGTTATAGCCCCCAACATCGTTGTGGACTCAAGTATTAAACCAAGCCTAAAATCGACAACTTCGCGATCCACATACACGATAGAGGCCGATAGAGAATTAGCCAATATCGATAATAAACTCAGTGCCACCGCAACTTTAATAGGTATACCCAAAAAAATTGTCAATAATGGAACAATCAGAAATCCTCCACCTAAACCCAGTAATGACCCCATCAAAGCTCCCGTAGCAGTCACGAGACCCACGAGTAGGCTTAACGAAATGGGCATTGATCCCACCACACCAATTTAAGACCTAAAAATAGTCAACAGTACAATTTAAATCTAATCAATAATCAGGGAATATCTATCAAAAAGGAATATCGTACATTATAAACCAAGATAAGCGAGACAATAAAAGCAATCAACAAAACAAGTACAGGGAACAGTTTATACAACTCTGACAAATAAAAATCAAAGTCACTAATTTTTATTCCACTTTTAACCCACAACTCATAATGGTATTTCCCAGTACTCTCCTCAATTGAAACTGGAACAAGAACGATTTCGTATACATCTGGACAACAGGATCTATTATAAAGGGCAACAATATTTCTTGTATATTGCATGGAAAATTGATTAATGTAAAGTGAAATCCTTGGAATATTTTGAAACTTATCTAGATTGAAAGAGTCGGTTGCCGCAAAGTGATCCCAGCGAAGATTCAATCCACCTTCAAGGTCTACAATTTTAATGACAAGAGCTGAATCTACACCCTTAAGCAATTCCCCATTCAAGCTATAGTTAACTGTAATGGTCTTAACACATGGACCACGCAAAGGACGCTCACCAAATGGATAAACCGAAGCTAATCTTTCTGAACCTTGATCCCCCATCCAGACAGTTATGTTAATATAAATATTCGAAAAAGAGAATTTACGTATGGACCCCATATCCTCAACATCCCATAAAGCATTCTCAAGACTAATTTCTCCAATAACTTCATCGGCGTCGATCAATCCATCACGATCTATATCTTTATATAGCACGACTTTATTTATTGCTACAATAACCAGAGAATTATTCGAGGATGGAGTGAAAATCAACAAATAGGGAAAACTTGCGCCTATCTCTAAATCAAAATGCGACTGGTTATTAAAAACTATATCTATATTATCAATAAAGTATCTCAAATATCCATCAACCAGGAAGTATGAGTAATAAGCTCTACGCATATCACCTGCAACAAAAAGTGACCGATCCCCTAAATTCAGAAAGTCCATTAATCTTAAAAAATCGGTCGATATCCAGTTCGAGTTATATACAATACCCGATGC
>JALTTZ010000143.1 GCA_027047855.1 Nitrososphaeria archaeon | reverse complement strand
TGCTACGGCTGCTAAAGCCATAATTATTAATGTATAGATATTGAATGGGAACTCTGGGATAACTGAAGTTGAAGTTATTGTAATACTATGCTCACTGTGACCATATGTAATTTCTAATGTTACATGGGTAGCGTTTTCCATAACTACATTGTAATTAGTTAATTCATTGTCGAGATATAGGTTATACGGAGGCGCCATAAATGCCTTAGGAATCGTAATCCTAAGATATCCTTTAGTACCTGGCGGACCCATAATACTAAGCACAATGGAGCCGTTAGTGGGTGTAATTAATCCCATAAGGAACGATGATAATGATGAGTTAGTCTCTATACTCATAGAGAATGACATATTTTCATAGCAGATATCTAGCCTATGATGAAAACTAGGCAGGGTCATAGGACTCTTAGTCGTATAGACATAGAATGTTGCCTGAATCAATGGATATGATGATATAGATATCGTTCCTAAATCAATGTCTTGACTTGTACTAATGCCGGTCCCAACTGGAGTATTTGGATAATAGTATTCACTCCAGACCGATATGTCCACCGATATGATATTGATAGTAAATTGACCAAGCGTTATTCTGGTAGGTATCTTAATTGAAAACGAACCATCCCTATTTACACTAACATTCAATCCGGGCATGGGATAAGGAATATCAGGATTCAACTTTATACTGACCATCACTGTCTCCAACAACCCTTCTCGGTCGACGTCATCCACTACACCACTAATTGTTATTGCAGGAACATTATAAACAAAGTCAAATACATTTACATTTGAATTAAGTACTACCTGTTCCATTAAATATGCAAGCATACCAAAGTTTTGGATGAAGCTTTTATCACCATAGTAAATCGTTACATTATCCCCTATTTTGAAACCGCTATTAAATTCATAGTATCCATTTGCATCTGTTACGGCGTAGGCCGCCCACCCTGACTCAGAGATGGCCCATACCTGAACATCCTTTAACGGCTGATTATTACCATCAACTATATGACCCTTTATAATTGCTGCTTCTTGAAGCTGAATATTAAAGACAGTATTACCAGATATAATAACCGATGAATTGAAATATGCAAAGCCCTCAGCCACAGCGTTGATGACATACTTCCCATTCATCATATTTACCCTTATCTCAAAGTAGCCATTTGAGTCAGTTACAGCATAGGCAGTCATTCCCATACCAGACGAGGGGTAGACTCTAATCAAAGCATTTTGAATAGGGGTGCCGGAAGTGTCAGTAACGGTTCCACTTAGAATTAAGCTTCCCCCCATATGGACATCGTGATGAATCATTTCCTGACCAGCATACTGGCCCATATTCATCTGCTCTTCCATATACGCAACACTAGGCGAAACCTTAGGCATTATTGGCACCATCTTCCAGCCTGGAGGGAGTGTAATGAAACCAGATGCAATGGTGCCACTTAGATTGGCAAATTTGTTCATATATGCTGAGAAATGGGGATCATTAGGAATATACGATAGCTTAGGATTGGTAGCACCATCCAAGGGAAGTGCATATTGACCATTCATATCAGTCATTACGCTGTTGGGTCCAACTACCTGTACACCCTCTACAGGGTTCCCTCCGCTGGTGATATTTCCTAGTATCCACTGGGCCCTCTCTGCAGTGACATTCACTACATTATTGTTATCATCTATATTTACATTATATAGCTCAACTGTTTTTATGGTGGCCCCCGAGATAGAAATATAACTGTATACTCCCGGCCTAACCAATGCAGTGGCGACACCATCGGCATCCGTAGACAGGGAGAGATAAGAACCATCTTGATAGGTAAGTTCTATTGATGCATTAGCAACTGGCACTAGGTCGTTTTGAGCCATGCCAGGCTGAGGATAATAAAGTAGAATCGTGATGAGAATCAAAATAATAATTAAAGACTTATACTTCAAACTTCTCACCATAACTTATTAATTATTTATAATTTTACAATCCTACTTAAATATGATAATTAATGTTATTTAATTAGGTTAGAGATAAAATAAAAAAAATTAATAATTAACAAGGTTTACATATACTCGACTTTACTGTGAATCTTTATTCCACGTTTTTCCAGTTCACTAAAGAAGACATCGGGATCGAAAGCTGCCTCCGGGGGATATACACCTGGTCCCGGCACCTTACCGTCCATTATGAACTGCATCCCAATAGACAATGGTATACCGATGTTTTTGAAGTATGCTCTTCTGCCTCCCCACTCATCAGGCGGTGGATGTTCATTCCATACAATACTCTTTGCCCCAGCACCATCTTTCAAACCAGTAGCATGCACAACCAACCCATAGCCCCAGACCTTAGTGTCCTTGGCCTTAGAATTATTTAACAAGAATCTGTATATAAAGTCCATCGGTTTAACCTTAACCCCATTTATTTCCACTGGCTCATTATCATAGAATCCATAATAAAGAAGAGTTTTCAATAGATCCATCGTTTCATCCGGCCAAGTACCTCTAACATAAACCTTCTTCACATGCTTCCCTAGATATTTAGGTAGAGTATATGTCTCACTGTGGGGTACACACACCGTGAGTCTCCTACCAATTAATGGGAAAAAGTCAACTTCTTTTGCTCCATAGAATGGAGGAACCGTCTTCCACTCACCATTCTCATATATAACTCTCTCCTCTAGATCAGGGTCGAACTCCCATATAGTTACATAAAGGAGACCGGGGCTCGGAGCTGTACATCTAAAAGCAGCCCAAAAAATTTCTATAGTATCTACCTCATCCAAGAGATATGCCGCCTTCTTAGCCATAAGGTTAGTTGTTCCAGGGGTGGCACCTACCCCAGGAACAAACACAACACCTTTATCCCTCGCAAGTCTGTCAAACTCGAATTGATCCTCTTCAGTAGCCACATCAACGCCAGATAACCCTAGTTCAACAGCTAGCTTAGTAATTAAATAATCATATTTAAAGGGTAAAGCATTTATCACAAAGTCATAATTCTTCATTATACTCCTCAACTTATCTACTTTATTTACATCTATCTTGACCGCATCGACACGTTCATCATCCAATTCTTTGACCAATGCCCTAGCAGCTTCTATATTATAGTCACCAATAGTGATTTTATCGGCTTTGGAAGTCTTCACAAAGTCCCTCGTAGCCTCAATACCAACAGCTCCAACACCACCCAAAATTAAAACTTTCATTCCGCAACACCCTCATATAGACAATGATTATATTTTCCTATATAAACTTGGATAAAAACCTAATTCAACCCAGTCTATTTTGAACGTTTTTTAGATATCCCACCATCTATCCGCAATTCCTACATATGTAAATCTATGTATATAAACTTAAATATAAGATTGCAAACAATTTGTTGAGATGATGTGGCGACCTCAACATATTGATAAAGAAATGAATAGGATGAACTTGGAGTGGAGAATCTGGATAGACAAATTAAGAACAGTAGTTAAGGAACTAATTCCAGATGCTAAAGTCAAAGTTGACTTAACGGCTTCGGAAGTAGAAGAAGTCACCTTCATTGTCGAATGTAATGAACTCCCAAATACCGATATATTAGTCGAGGTATTAAGGAGGGAGGTTCTTAGGAAGAGTAGCCTACCATTCTATAGCCCATTCAAAATAATATTAAGAAATAGCAAGGGAGGAGCGAAAGAAATAAACATACCATGAACTAGGGTTTCAAGAATACACGTCCTCGGGCCTCACCCCTCCTAAGAATTTCATGGGCTTTCTCGACTTCCCACAGACTCATCTCAACACCTACGGCCTTCACACCTCCCTCATAACCAATCTCCAAAGCCTTCCTAAGAGACTTCTTTGTACTCGAGATTACACCGTGAATAATATTTTCCCGTAGAATGATTAAACCTAGTGGTAGTGGTGGAGACTTGACATTAACATTACCTATGACGGCCATTCTGCCCCCCCACTTAAGACTCCTTAGACTATAAGAAAAAGTGGGCTCTCCCACCGCCTCTATAACAAGATCTACCCCACCCCCAGTTAACTGCTTAACGTCCTTACTAAAGTCACCTTTAGAAACAATGATATGATCCGGCTTAACACTCTCTATAAAAGAGACCTTCTCTTCTTTACTCGTAACCGCGATTACCACACCTCCAAAATATTTGGCAATTTGTATGGCATGTATACCAACACCTCCACTAGCTCCCGTCACAAGCACCCTATCACCACTCCTTATTCCACCAAAATCTGTTATAGCGTGAACAACCATACCGATAACACAAGATGAGATAGCTACATAATTCCAATCTATATCCTTCTCGAGCTTCACCAAAGACCTTTGATCTACAACGACATACTCACTATATGAACCGTCTAGAACCTCGCCATACCACCGCCTATTACGACATATGTTCTCCCTTCCAGTTTTACAATATTCACACTCACCACATGGAACATATGGAAGGGAAGCCACTTTATCTCCTATTTCGAAACCCTCTACCCTATCACCCTTATCTACAATTACTCCGGCTATCTCGTGGCCCAGCACCAAAGGAAGTTTGACCCTAGGAAAGAAACCATCAACCGTCAGAACATCCCTATAACATACTCCAGTACGAACAATTTTAATAACTACTTCCCCCTTTCCGGGACGTGGCACATCAAACTCCTTAATTTGCAAAGGTTTACCTATCTCCTCAAGCACAACCGCCTTCAAGAAAGTCACCTCCTCAGTCGAATAATTCTTATAATAATATACGTAAGCTCCAAGATAATTCCAGATATAATTACTCCGATCACGAATATCGGAATTGGGTTCAATAATCCACCTTCTGCAATAATAATCTCTCTGATACTCTCAACTATTGGCGTCAACATTACATAAAGTACAATAATCTCAAATAATATTGGTGCAATTCCTCCACCCCTCTTGACAAAATGTCTCAGAATAAAGCCTCTCAAGCTTAAATAGATGGCAGCCATCCCAACAGAGAAAATAATTGAGTAAAGAATATATTTCACTATTATCAAATCACTTGGAACTAAATGTACCATAGAGTACACAAAGTAACCTAAAGCGACAAGTATAACCAACTGATATAGCCTAATTCTTGAAACTCTATCACCTAAATAACTATCTAGAAATGAATTTATTTCATGGCCAAGTGAATCGAAAACGTATAGAATCTTATCTGGCAAGAACGCCTTAACTTTAGGGACGAAATACTCGATGTTTATAGTTACATGGGAGACGATTGTTAAGTTAAAAGCATACCCGAATAAGGCTATGAAATAGATGTAAGGAGGTATTAAATTCTGTATAGTCAACCCTAAAAGCACTATTAAACCAAACTCACCAGAGTTTGCCATAGAGAGACTGAGAGTAAGCGTATTATCTATACCCAGTCCAGCCAAGGATAAAGATATGTATAAAAGAACTATCCTTAGAAGGTAGGCCGCCATCCCGAATACGAACCCCAAGAAAAAAGATGTTATAAATAGACCTGTATCTAGAGGAACATCCATTAGATAAGGTAATGATACAACGAAACCCATTAGGGCAAGATACATATAGGAATGCATCCACTCAGCTAGCTCCTTATCATATCCGAAATAATTAATTATGACGGCTCCTAAGAAGACGATAAGGGCCTCAGGCAACTCAAGAGACTCACTAATAAGAATCAAAATGAATATATAAAGCAAGGTTATCAAAACCTTGGCCTCGACATGCTCAATTCTATTTATTAAATTGCTGAAAGGTCTAGCAAAAAGTAACAAGAAAATTATTATTATAATAGTTAAAGCAATAAGACGATACATCTCTGTGGTTAAATGGGTAAATGTAATAGATGTATAGAAACCAATGGCAAGTAAGAAGACTGCTATAGAATCTTCCATAACAGAGAGTAAAATACCATATTTCCTAATGAAAGGAATCTCGGAAGCATCTAATGCAAACGCTTCGTTGGAAGCGACGGTAAGAGACGCAACTAAATAAGCGGCCACCGGAGAGACGTAAATAAACAATAGGTAAATAATCGAGAGCAACATTAAATATTCAAAGAGGATAGTTAAAAGGATCTGCCTGCGCACGCTAGTCAGGAACTCCATATCGATCTCTAAGCCAGCTATAAATACAATTAACGCAGCAGTAAGGGGAGCTAGTGCTATTAGAGGCTCATAAAGGTCTAACCCTATAAATCTGGTAATCAGAGCCCCCAACATTAAACCGGGAAGTATTACCACGGAATTCATCCTAGCATATAAAAAACCAAATGCTGATATGATAGCTAGGGCAATCAATTGTTCAACGAAACCAGCCATTGATCGTCACCGGGGAATGTTCAGCCCCCGCCTAATAAAAATAACCTATATAAAACACCAAAATTAAATCAGTACATTAAACCCAATCATCACAGAGAGACTCCTAGAG
>JALTTZ010000142.1 GCA_027047855.1 Nitrososphaeria archaeon | reverse complement strand
TATTAATATGGTGGATTTTTAAATATTATAATGATATTGAGTGATATCACAAAAATATCAGTGATATCACAAAAATTAATATTAAAAACTACTAATTAACCGTCTCAAGGCATAGGTGTTTATTTGTTGATCGAGTGTCCTCAACACCGCTTCTAATAGGTCATATTCTGAAAGAATTGCGTCCGGGTCTATCCTCACGTAATTCATTATATTTACATAATCCAATACAGAGTGAACTCTATGGCGTCCATTAATATTAACTAGAAGTGGCGCTCCACTAAATATTTTCATATACGGGGAAAGTGAATAATTACCAACCGATACAATACTCACATCCCTAATATAATCAATAAGCCTATACATTGAGTCCCTCTCAACAATAATATTTACATAATCCGGTTTTAAGCGGGATATTATCCTTAATGCCTCATTGTAGGATGAAGCCAACACTGAGAATACGTTTTTATCAATATAGGACGAGTATACACCGAATAGTGCATTCCTCCTTATGGCTAACTCACTTTCTATGAGTTCATGAAGCGCTGATCGACTAAGGGCCACGATGCAGATTTTTGCATCCCTCAGCAACTCAACCCACGAATAGATGTCTAACACAATAGCCTCCGTATTAGCGGTATTATCGATTAAGTAGCAAATTTTGTTTACGGGCCTGACTCCTAAAATGGATTCTTCTATATAGGTAGATGGAAGAACATTGAAATATTCCTCTGGTAAAATAAAGCGCTTAAAATATCCTCTAAATGATTTTCCAAGTAATAGGTACGAGAGACCATGGGTAGGCTCGGCTTTCAAAATATACCCGTAATTCAAGATATCTTTAATGGCTAACAAGATAGGTTCAGGGATCCCTCCACCATAAACGGGAGGGGAAACGACATAAAATTCCTTAACACCAGCCGCATAAGCAGCAGTATAAATGTTTAATGCATATAGTATACCTTTAGGGGGGATTATCGTAGCCACTGCAGTTAGAGGCTTACCTAAATAACTTATATTTACACCTGAGGCGGGAGATATATATTGAGTTATATTTGATAAACGTTTTCTCCAAGAATTTACATACTTATTGACAAGTATGCGAATAGCATCTAATACAGTTTCCCCTAATGCATCCAAAGCTTCTGCAATATCATTAGATCCCACGTAGAGACCTCGCTCTCGAGTATCAACACCGTACTTCTTCAAATTCATGTAATGAAGTGATTCCTCACCTCCATCTAATGTTCTTCTTACTACACGTTCGAAGTTAACTTTTAACTTCGACCCCCTACTTTTGAACCACGTTTCAATACTATGTGTTAATCCCCCATAGATAGGTATCAACTAACTACACCCCCTGTAACTAAGAAAACTTGAAAAAACCCAAACTCCGCGATACCACTAGTATATTAACTATATTCACTTTTATCTCGGACCAGTTTTTAATTTTTGGTACCATAGTAACGAAGAAACATAATACTTATGGCTAATACTCCCAAAAATCATCTACATCTAAAATCACCAGATTTCCATAGTATTTAGAAACAAAACTAATTTTCTACTCATATATGAGTAAATAAACTGGGTAAATATGGTAATATATAACCAGTAAGATACTACCATATAGAATACATACTTTGATAGAAGGTGACACACTAATGAGATATTCATTAAAGATAGCATTGTCAAGTCTATTAGGTGCATTGGCTACAGTCATATCTATATCATTCCATGGGATACCCTACCCCATAGCCCCATTCCTGAAGATCGACTTCTCTGAAATTATCGATTTACTGGCCTTGTATATTGGAGGCTGGTGGGTAGGGATAACCGTTGCCACAATTCATTTTCTAGGCCTCATGGTAAACACAGAATACCTAATAGGACCACCGATGAAATACGTAGCTGTTCTAAGCATGTATGCCGGCATATACATATGCACAAAGGTAATAAGAGTCCCAGCTAATCCCAGATATAACATTAAACTATACCTAGCCACGATTATTTCATCGTCTATAGTCAGAGCAGTAATAATGATACTTGTCAATATAGTAGTACTACTTTTCATAGCTCCAGAATTTTATGTCTTCTTTGAAAAACAACTATCAGCTTTAACCGGCGTGGAACCATCCGTAATTGATGTCTTTCTTTACATAGGCTATATAATAGGCTCTTACAACGTAATACAAACGATAGTCGCACTCATCCCAGTGTATATATTGCTCGATATCATCCGAAAACATATCCATACTGAGAATTTATTGTAGGTGGAACTAATCAACCTAAAACATCTTGCATAAGCTCTTTTACATCTATATTTTCCCTAATCATGTTTACGATCATATCTTTCTTCTTGCGAAGTGAGGAAGACGTGACTCTACCATGGATCTTGTGCAATTTATTGATTGTTGTGTAGGTATCGGGCTGAACGAGAAGCAAAGGAATATTCTTATCCTTAGCCCGCTCTATAACCTTTATAGCTGGATATAGATTGCCTGTTAGAATTATACCCGCAACACCGCTTTCCAAGATGGTGAGGAGCAATTCAGTCCTGTCACCACCAGTAACTACCAAGGGATTCCTAGAGGTTCTTAGCCACTTCAGTGCAGAGGACGGTCTCATAGCGCCGACTAAAATATCACCTACAAATCTTTCCAACTGATCATCACAGCATAAAACTTCAGCATCCAATGCAGCTGCTATGTCAAGAAGTGTAGGAGCCATAAATTCTTCCTTGTCAGGTAGCATTCCATAGAGTTTTATTCCCTTACTATAGAGGAAGTCTTTTACAAAAGTATTAAGTCTATCCCAGAGATGTATCGGAACAGAATTTATTATTAATCCCAGAGTAGCAACTCCACTTTCAGCAACTTCTTTATACCAAATTATAGCCTTGTCTATATCTTTATCATATCCCTCACGAACCATAAACAACATCTTGGCATTTAGTAGTTTGCATATATCAATTCCAGACAAATTAATAGATGCAAGTGTTTTGGGGGAAGCGTAACCTTCTATAAATACAATATCAGCATCGGAGGAGATCTTCTCGTAAGCATCCTTTATAAGTTTATGAAGTTCTTTGGATTCCTCACCATACTCGAAAAACCTATCCCTAATTACGATAGGGGATACGTCATCATATTCAAATTCTTTCATAAATAGTTCCTTGAAAGCAATTACATCATCATCAACCCACTTCCCGGGCCCCACTTTATCAAGCGCCCTAGACACAGGTTTGAAATACCTGACCTTGTAGCCTGCTTCTTCAAAGACGTGCATGAATCCATAAATCAATAATGTCTTTCCCGATACTCCAGATCCACATATATAAATTGGAACAGCCATATTTTTACACCTCATTCTTTAGACAATACAATCTTAACATCGAGGGCCATTACACCCTCTCCACTCTTATATATAGAGAGTGGATTTATATCAAGCTCAACAATCTCAGGGAAATCTCTAATCAACTGATTAATCCTTAGTAATACGTCAAGAGTCTTCTCGACATCCATAACATCCAATCCTCTATAACCCCTCAAAATATGATATAACTTAGTTTCTTTAATCATTTCAATGGCCTCCTCCCTACAAATCGGCAGAATCGAGAATGATACATCTCTGAATAGTTCCGTGTATACACCACCCATACCGAACATCATCATGTGGCCGAACTGGAGATCTTTAGTTACACCGATAATTGCTTCCACCCCCGTGGAGACCATCTTCTCCACCAATACTCCATAGATTCTGGCTTTAGGAGCAAGTTTTCTAGCATTCATGATAATCTCGTCGAAAGCATCTTCAACCTCTTCACTGTCACGTAGACCAACTTTAACACCACCAATATCGGTCTTGTGAAGAATATCGGGTGATGCAATCTTTAGAACCACAGGATATCCGATATACTCAGCTGCAGATACTGCATCGATTGGAGACTTTGCGAGATAAGATTTAGGCACTGGAATGCCATACGCCTTCATCAATTCCTTTGCCTCATGCTCCATCAATACATTTCTACCATCCAACCTAACACGCCTAATCAATTCAGCGCCATACACATTATCGACATCATGGACCGTCACATATCTACATGGCTTTCTATCCTTAATCTCCCTATACTTGTTAAGAGCATAGGCCGAGTTGACGGCTCGGATTGTCATATCATAGTATGGAATGCCATGCTCCATTAAAAACTCTCTAGCCCTCTTGAAGACAGGGCCACCAACAAAAGCGGTAATAATAGCCTTATCGGGATAGGACTTTTTAATCTCTGTTATTCCTTCGGCAAGTTCATACGGGTCTATTAATGCAGTGGGAGCTAATAAACATATAACTGTTGATACGTTGGGATCCGACAATAGAATTTTCAGGGTGCTTAGATATCTCTGTTTATCAGCATCCCCCACTATATCGACTGGATTGTATATTGCCGCTGTGGGAGGAAGCGACTTCCGGAGCTTCTTTATCGTCTCATCACTAAATATTGCTAATTTAAGACCTCGCTTAACCAACTGATCAGCGGTCAGTATGCATAGCCCCCCAGCATTGGAGAGTACTGCTATTTCGCCACGGGAGGCGGGCTGTGTAGATAAAGCAACAGCATAATCGAATAACTCTGAAACGTCTGAAGCCATTATGACACCTGCTTTTTTGAATGCAGCATTATAAGCTTCAAATCGGCCAGCCAAGGCACCTGTATGGCTAATGGCAGCCTTTGCCCCAGCCTCGGTTATGCCCCCTTTCAAAACTAGAATAGGCTTCTTCTTAGTTACCTCCCTCGCCTTTTCTATAAAATCTTGCCCATTATCTATGGACTCGACGTAGAGTAGAATTGCTTTGGTTTGGGGATCATCGGCAAGATACTCGATGAGCTGCAGCTCATCCGTCTGAGTCTTATTACCCATACTCACTATCTTGGAGAAACCTATGTGACTCTCATAAGCCCAATCTAAGACGGCTGTACACATAGCCCCACTTTGACTAATAAATGCTATTCGTCCCTTCCTAGCCATAATATGGGCAAACGTTGTATTGAGAGGAGTATAAGTATCTATAACACCTAGACAATTAGGACCGATCAATCGAATGCCATACTTACTCACAAGCTCATCAAGTTTACGTTCCCGCTCTACCCCTTCCCCCCCGATCTCCTTGAACCCAGCGGTGATGACAACCGCGGCTCGAACTCCTTTCTCTCCAGCTTCTTTTATAACATCATTCACATATTTAG
This sequence comes from Nitrososphaeria archaeon, assembly GCA_027047855.1. Taxonomy (GTDB): domain Archaea; phylum Thermoproteota; class Nitrososphaeria; order Geothermarchaeales; family JDFR-13; genus WAMZ01. The sequence goes on along the minus strand of JALTTZ010000142.1, from coordinate 1,236 downwards.
CTGGGACTACTACAACCATTAAATCAATGTCACCCGGAATATCCGATATGCTTTTATATACCTTATGTCCAAGAATAGTTCCTCCATGGATATTAACAGGGTATATCTTCCCTCCATATCCACTATTAATTAGATTCTTAAGGATAACATGCCCAATCTTTTCAGGATTCCTCGAAGCACCAACTATGGCAACCGAACTGGGCTTAAATACGTAATCCAAATCTTTGAGATCCATGGCACAACTCACACATATACAGACCCTATTATACAAACATATCCTTAGGGGTAAGGCCCAACTATAATAAACCAAATGGAGAATAAATATACTTTATAAATTTTTGCATCTAGTACCTTAAATCTCTGAAATAAATAAGGGTATCTATAGAAGATGAATCTCAAATCTACAAGTGGCTCCTCCCTTGTTTATACACTCGCTTTCTTTAACTACGACCTTCCTCTTAAATATTGAAGTAAACAAACCATTAATTATTCCTAAGACATACCGCGAAGTATCATCAACACCAAAACGTTTATAGAAATAGCACTCCCAAAGATCCTCTATCTCTATAATTATTCTATGGTCTTCATAAATTGCTTTCCTAACTACTCCCCAACCATGGGTAATTAGCAGTACACCAAGTAAATCTAAAACTGAATCTATATCACTCTCATCAATATTCTTAGATTTTATGTAATAACGATACATTTCCTCTCCTACACTAAATCCTAGATGTTCCAATATATTGGGAGCCGCATATCCTAAGTTTCTTCGGAGACCTAATAATAGGCCAGATATATTAGCTGGACCAAACATGACAACTCTATTTCCATCAACTGTAATCGGGAATAAATGTTTAGAATAGAAATAGTTACTGACCTTCCCAGCAAACTTAACATCTTTTACTCCAGGAACACTCTCCTTTAATTCTGAATACAACTCATTGGGGGATACACTAGCACCAGAAAAATCACCTACTACAAACATCGCAGCCTCATTGTAGCTAGCATCAGAATGTGTAAAGTGAATAATATTCACGTTTCGGGTAGCGAACAACTCCCCGATTTTAAATATAATACCAGGCCTATTTTCCACTATCAATTCAAACGCATATCTATCTTTAGTACCATCACTAATTACAGTACCGATTTCTCTACTATATCTTTTTGTATCTCCTAGCTCATACTCCTTACGCCTAACTTCCATCCCCCTCACACAATAGATAGAGGACATAATAA
>JALTTZ010000141.1 GCA_027047855.1 Nitrososphaeria archaeon | reverse complement strand
GGTGAAGTTGGTTAGGGACCTTCCTAACATAAAAACTAGTATGTTGGATTTGAAGGCCAAGTCGCGTGGCGAGGTTATAACTGTACCGTTGTGGTTTGCCGAGGTTCTTATCGACAAGGGTATTGCTGTCATTACGGATGAGATTGTGAAAAAGATTTCTAGGAATGTTTGGAGGGAGTATGCACAGCCTAAGTTGATGTCCCTCGCCCAAGTTGATAAGGATTTCTACCCGAATGTTAAAATTTATCTGCATTTCTTGAGGCGGAGTGGTGGGAAGGGTCTAAGGCCTTTGGCTAAAGAAGAGGATGTTATTAAGGTTATGAATAAAAGGCTCTCGATTATTATGAATTTAGCCACTATTGATGTTGATACACGAGTTGAAAATAGGTTGACATATGAGGAGAAAATTTTATTAAATCATTTGAGAAGTGTGTATAGGGAATGGAAGAATATAATGGGGATATAATATGACTCATGAATTTACTTTAGATGAGCGGATTTTGAGGTTTTTTAAGGAGTTTAGGGATGAAGAGGATAGGCCTAAATATATAAATTATATAAGGGCTCTTCCCGAGATAGAGGATAAAACTGTTCCCATATATTTTGAGGATATTTTTTACTTTGATTCTGAGTTGGCTAAGATTGTTTCTGATGAGCCGGATAAATTTATTGATACGGCTAAGGATATGGTTCTGGAAATACTTAAGATTGAGCGACCTGTGGAAGCCTCCTCAATAAATAAAGATTCCATTTATATATCGATTTTGGGTGAGTCTCCAGGCTATTCTATTAAAATTAGGGATATATCGTCTAGATATTTGAATAAACTCGTTACTATTTATGGTTTGCTGATTAAGGTTTCGCAAGTTTATAGTATTCCTGTTAAGGCTATTTTCCAGTGTCCTAGGTGTGGTGAGACTCAGACTCTAACTAGGGAGAGTATATTACATAAGATTAGTAGACCTCGGTGTTCGCAGCATAAGAATATAAGAATGGAATTGGTTAAGGAGAGAACTGTTTTTACTGATGTTCAGACGGCTCGTATTCAAGAGAAGCCTGACGAGTTGCCCCCAGGCCAGATCCCTCGTTTTATAGATATACTCTTGGCTTATCCAATGATTGATAAGGCTTATCCTGGTGATGTTGTTAAAGTTACTGGGGTTCTGGATCTTAGGAAGCGTGGTGGTCGGGAGTCGTATGAGTATGATTTCGTTTTGAGGGTTATCAGTATTGAGAGTAGGGAGAAGGAGGCGATGGAGGTTGTTATTACTAAGAGGGAGGAGGAAGAGTTTAGGCGGTTAGCTAGGGAAGAAGGTTTTTATGATAAGTTGATCCGGAGTATTGCTCCAAGTATATATGGATATAAGGATGTTAAAGAAGCTATTCTCTTGAGTCTAATTGGTGGTGAGGATCGGGAGCTTAGGGATGGCACTAGGATACGTGGTAAGATTCATTTATTGCTCATTGGGGATCCTGGTGTGGCGAAGAGTCAGTTGCTTAAATATGCTGCATATATTGCTCCTAAGGGTATATATACGAGTGGTAGGGGGTCAACGGCCGCTGGGTTAACCGCAGCGGTTATTAAAGAAGCTGGTGGAGGTATGAGTTTGGAGGCTGGTGCTGTTGTCCTAGCTGATATGGGGATATGTGCGATTGATGAGATAGATAAGATGAGGAATGAGGATAGGGTTGCCTTGCATGAGGCTATGGAGCAGATGACTGTCTCTATATCTAAGGGTGGTATTGTTGCTACATTGAATGCTAGGACAACAATTATAGCGGCAGCCAATCCGGTTGATGGTGTTTATAATCCATACAAAACTTTAAAGGATAATATTAATTTGCCGGTTACTCTCTTATCCAGATTCGATTTAATTAGGCTGATGAGGGATGAATTGAGAACTGATCTGGACATAAAGTTGACTGAACATATGTTGAAGGCTAGGGAGAGTGAGGAGCCTTACGAAGATACATTTGATCCAGATTTTATGAGGAAATATATTGCTTATGCTAGGCGTATAAAGGTGCATATGACTAGAGAGGCGTTTGAGAAGCTTCAGCAGTATTTTATTAATCTAAGGGCTAGTGCTAGTCAGCAGGAGGAGACATTATCTATTCCTATTACTCCCAGACAATTTGAGGCCTTAATAAGATTGGCTGAGGCTAGTGCTAAGGCGCATTTGAGGAATTTTGTGTCTGTGGAGGATGCTGAGATTGCTATTAATCAGATGAATCTGTTCTTGGGCCAGCTTGCATTGAATATGGAGACTGGTACAATCGATAGTACTTTAATTACTGCGGGGGTCAGTGCTAGGCGTGCATCTAAGTATGGTGTTGTTGCATCTAAGTTGAAGGAGCTACAAATGGAGCGTGGTAATAAGCCTGTTCCTGAGGAGGAGTTAATAGCTAGGATCGTAAAAGATACGACTTTAAAGGATCCGGTGGAGATTAGGAGGATAATTGACAAATTGAAGATAGAGGGTGTTATCTTGGAGCCTCAGCCTGGTTTCTATAAGTTGGTTAGAGATATATAACCAAATATGTAACTATCCAATTTTTGGATTGATATGAAGTTGATCGATTTGGACTTACCAAGAGATATATTGAACCATTTTATGGAGAAGGGTTATAGGGAGCTTTATCCTCCCCAGGAGGAAGCTGTTAAGAAGGGCCTTTTAGATACTAATAAAAATATGGTGGTGGCGACTCCCACTGCTAGTGGGAAGACGTTTATAGCTGTTTTGGCTATGGTTAAGAACTTGTTGGAGAAACGGGGAAAAGTTATATATTTAGTTCCTTTGAGGGCTTTAGCTAGGGAGAAGTATAAGGAGTTTAGGGAGTTGTTGGATGTCGATATTGGTGGGAGGAGGCCAGTTATAACGGTTTCTACGGGAGATTATGATACCCCTGGTCGTGAGTTGGCGAGGGCGGATGTAATTATTGCCACTAATGAACGAATGGATTCTTTGTTGAGGCATAGGCCTAGCTGGGTGGGGGCAATATCGTTGGTTGTTGCGGATGAGGCCCATATAATTGGTGTTGAGGATCGTGGGCCTGTGTTGGAGGGCCTATTAACAAGGCTCATCTTGGAGTTTCCTAATACTCGGATATTGTTGCTTAGTGCTACGATTAAGAATAAGGAGGATTTTTCGAGATGGCTTAATGCTGAAATAGTGAGTAGTGACTGGAGACCAGTTCCATTGAGGGAGGGGGTTCTCTGTAATCATGTTATTGTTTACTCGGATTATAGTGAAAGGAATATAAGGAAAATTACGGGTGATCCCATTCTAGATACAGCTGTTTCTTGTATAAAAAGTGGCGGGCAAGTATTAGTGTTTACTCAGACTAGGCGTGAGGCTGTGGGGAAGGCCAAGAAATATAGTGAATTTATTAAGAGTTGGGGTGGTTTACTTTCTTCAGATACTCTTCAGCATCTTAAAGGTGTTTCCGAAGAGATACGGACATCTACAGAGCCAACCGAATTGAGTGAGGTGTTAAGTAATGTTGTGAAGTTTGGTGTAGCTTTCCATCACGCCGGTCTACATCCAAGGCACAGAGAGATAATCGAGAGGGAATTCTTAGCTGGGAATATTAAAATACTTACTGCTACACCAACGCTAGCTGCAGGTGTTAATCTGCCGAGTAGGCATGTAATCATTACCTATACTAGTAGGAGAAGGTTGGGTGGGTATCATGAGGATATAACGGTTTTTGAGTATAAGCAGATGGCTGGAAGGGCGGGCCGTCCTCAATACGATCCTTATGGAGAGGCGCTTCTTTATACAAAGTATGAGAACCTAATTGATATATTAATTGAAGATTACATTAAGTCAGATATTGAGCCGATAGAAAGCCAGCTGCTTAAAGGAGAGAATTTGGATATGGCTCTGTTGGGTTTGGTTTCTAGTTATAGGGTTCTAAGGTCGGAATCGGTGGCAAGTTTTATTAATAATACTTTGTGTTACCTGCAGAATTCCGAAGCTAGAATCAATAGGAAATTGAGTATAAGTATTCATAACTTGGTCGATGGTGGATTAATAAAGTATGATTCTAATAAAGATCGATTTTACATTACACCCATCGGTGAAAAAGCCGCGCAACTCTATATTCTTCCATCCACCGCAGTCTACTTTGTGCAAGTATTTAGTGAGGCCGACAATATTGGGAACGATTTGCTGATGCTCTATCACATAGCGAGGACCAAGGATATGGGTTTACTTCCAGTTAGGAAAAGAGATGTTGATCTTATTATAAAGGAGATTGAGGAAGGCTTTTTGGAGGATATGGGCTGGCTGATAGATAATATACTTGACAAATATTTCTTTGGAGCCGATGTGGATGAGCTCTCTTCTTGGAAGACTGCTTTTACCCTATATTATTGGATAAATGAGAAAAGTGAAAATGAGATTCTCAAGAAATGGGGGGTTGAACCCGGGGATTTGTATGTACTTAGGAGTAACGGCGAGTGGCTCTCGTATGCGGCCAGTGAATTGGCACGTGTCTTGGGTAAGACAAGTATTTATAGAGGTTTTAGGGAGCTAAGTATGCGGATTAGATATGGAGTTAAGAGGGAGTTGCTTCCCTTGGTTTCCTTGCCAAGTGTGGGTAGGAGGAAGGCAAGAATATTATATGCAAATGGTTACAGAAATCTTCTTGATTTAAAGAAAGCTTCTATTGAGGAGCTCATGTCTATTCCTGGGATTGGTGTCAAGACGGCCAGAAAAATAATTGAGGCCGTCAAGGAAACTTAGTTTCAATGTACTCCAATAATCTTTCAACTTGTTTTGCTGCTGCCTCAATATAGATTTCTAAGTCAAAAGCCTTTCCTATATCCTTCTCAGTAGCATACTTTGATAAATAACCATCCTTTAAAATCTGTTCAATTAATTCTTCTTTTGAAATATCCGTTTTACTAGTTAGTATTCTTCGCAGATGTTCATGAATCAATTGTCTATCCCCACCCTTCTTTGAGATTATCTGTAGAAGTAGATCGCTATATATGTATGGTTCTTCTTTCTCGATATTTTGCAGAGCAATCTCTTTATTGACCCTGAGATTCTTTACGATTCTATTTGCCAGTGTTAGCTGTTCATCAAGTAAAAGAATTATTTCTGGTACCGTTGCCCTTTCAAAACTACTGTTCCTGAGGTCTCTTTCATCTTCAAGTATGATGTTTTCATATATGGCTGAGGACAGCGCTCGGATCTTCCTACCTATCCCACATATTCTCTCACTTAAGACTGGGTTCTTCTTATGTGGCATGACTGAGGAGCCTACCTGCTTTCTACCAAACTCTTCCACAACTTCATTTATTCCACTTCTCTGCATTATTCTGATTTCGTTTGCTAGGTGCTCTAATATACTAGATAGCACTATGAGAGAGGACAGGTAGTGTGCGAGCCTGTCTCGTGGTATTACCTGGGTGTAGAAGGATGCTCTCTCTATTCCCAATTTAGATAGAAGCTTCTCTTCTATCTTTTCTGTATCTGGATACAACTCAACTTGAGTCCCGATGGCGCCTCCCAACTTGCCAACCACAACCATTTTACTTGATTGTTTGAGCTGTTCGTAGGCTCTAAAGAGCTCATCGAGATATAATGAGAATCTAAAGCCATATGTTGTGGGTATAGCAGCTCTCCCGTGGGTGCGTCCGAGTAGCGGTGTATATTTGTGTTTCTTAACGAAATCTATTAAGGACTGGATTAGCGTTTTAAGTTTTTCTAAAAGTATTTTGTTGGCGTCTCTTAGTTGGAGCGCGAGTATGCAGTCTAATATGTCGTTGGATGTTGCCCCCAAGTGTATATATTTACCGAGTTCTCCACATGATTCGGCTAAAGATCGAACCACCGCCATAGATTCATGTTTAATAATCTTCTCCCATTCTTCAACCTTACTGATGTCCACTTTGTCAAAGCATTCATCGAGCTGTTTAAGATCTATATCCGTGTTAATTACTCCAGTCTCAGCAAGTGTTTGTAGAAGTTTCTTCTCTATCTCTTTGAAATATTCTAGCCAAGCTTCTCTCTTGAATATTTTACGTAGTTCCTCTGAACCATATCGATAGTCTATAGGATGTATGTGGCTCAATCTTTCCACCCAAATAACTCTTAAACCAAATATAGAATAACTATTCTATGATAATAATATTAGGTTAGAGCTATCTATTCTCTATGGTTTGTGGTGAAAATGAGATTTGCCGTTGTTTTTAAGAAATTGGTTAATACTGAGGGTTTAGATGATAAAATTGGTTTAGAGAAACGCTATGAGGATGAAGTTTTAGCTGTATATGCAGATGAGGATGTCGTGTATGAAAATGGAAAGTTATTGCTTGGTTATAGGACGTTTGGTGATGGACCTATAAGGTCAATAAATGAGGTTGAGCGATTGGTCGAGTATGATGACTTGTTCGATGGTAAATATTTGCAGATTGATTTGGACAAGTGTCTTCTATTTAGTGACCCTGTTGGGTTGCAACAAGTGTATGTTGGTGATGGTGTATTAGCCAGTGAAAAAAAGTTGGTAAAAAGAGTTTCGGGGATGAGTCACATATTTCCTCTTTCTCCTGGAAAATTATATGGTGTTAACATTCAGAATGACACTTTTAATTTGAATTATGTAAGGAGTATATCTTCCTTATTCCGATCCTCAGATAATTATTTCTCATCATTGGATAATTTCTCAAAACTGTATCTTTCCTTAGTTAGAAGAAAGATTATGGCTATTAAGAAGTATGTAAATGGTGATGTAAAAGATGTTTACATATCTTTTTCAGGTGGTGTGGATAGTTCTGTAGTGGCCAAGTTAAGTAGTGATTTGATTGGGAATGTTAATTTAGTGACTGTTTGTGCAAAGGATTCGTTTGATGAAGCTAATTCTAGGAGGTCGGCTGAACTATTGGGTTTAAAGACTCGGCACATCATTCACTACATTGATAAGGAAACGATCTTAGGGGAGATTAAGGATGTAATTTATGTTATCGAGGATTGGCGATTAATGCAGGTTAGTTTAGCATTACCCCTGCATATTTTGATGAAATCTTATGCTTCCGATAGTGTGGTTTTGATGGGTCAGGGGAGCGATGAAATGTTTGGTGGATACAAGAAATACTTAAATCTTCTTTCCTCACAGGGTGCGGAGGCAGCAAATAGGGAAATGTTGTTAGATATTTACCTGTCATATAGAAATAATTTTTCTAGGGAGCAGAAATTAGCAGATTTCCATAAATGCAGGTTGTATTATCCTCTTATTACGCCAGCTTCAGTTATACTTGCAGGTATGGCTCCCCTATCATTTAAGATTAAGGATGAGCATGATGAAGTGAGGAAATGGGTTATAAGAAGAGTGGCTGAGTATATTGGATTACCTGACGATATAGCGTTGCGGCATAAAAAAGCACTGCAATATTCCTCTAAGGTTCAGCAATTGCTATTAAAGACTTTCGGCCGTAAGAGGAGAGATGCATTACTTAAGATTTATGATGAGGTTATGAATTAAGTAAGCATTCAGAGGCATCTATTTCATAATTCTAGATTTAAATCCTTAAGTTTATCATATTATTTTATAATAAGTCTATGAGGGGTGATGTTGAACTAAGTGATAGGGAGAGGTGGATAGTCACCTCCGCATGGCCGTATGCTCATGGAATTCCTCATTTAGGTAATTTGATTGGGTCATTGTTATCTGCAGATATATTTACTAGATATCTGCGGCTTAAAGGGCATGAGGTTATTCTTGTTTCAGGTTCTGATGAACATGGGACTCCTATTGAAGTTAAGGCTTTGAAGGAGGGTAAAAAGCCTGAAGAGTTGACGACTGAGGTTCATATGAAGATCGTGGATATCTTGAATAAATTTAATATTAAATTTGATAACTACACTAGGACTCACTCTGATGTGCACATAAAATTTACTCAAGACTTTTATAGAAAGATTTATGACAATGGCTATATATTTGTTAAGGAAGATGAGATTCCTTATTGTGAGAAAGATAAGTTATTCTTGCCAGATAGGTTTGTAACCGGGAAGTGTCCTTACTGTGGTTATGAAAATGCGCGTGGAGATCAGTGTGAAAATTGTGGTAAATTATTAAGCCCTATCGAGCTTATTGAACCTAAGTGTAGTATATGCGGTGGGTCCCCAGTAATAAAGAGGACTAAGCACTTCTATTTCGACTTGCCTCGGCTTGCTGATAAATTGATGAACTTTATAAAGGAATCTAAAACATTGACTGAGAACGCTAAAAACTTTAGTTTGAATATGTTGCGGGAGGGATTGAAACCTAGATCAATAACGCGTAATAATAAATGGGGCATCCCTGCACCATTCCCTGGTGCAGAGGACTTAACTATCTATGTTTGGTTTGAGGCTGTGCTTGGATACGTATCCGCTGTTAAGGAATATTTCATTAAGAAGATGGGTTCGCCAGACAAGTGGAAGGAATGGTGGTTCGATTCAAGAACTAATGTTGCGTTCTTTATTGGAAAGGATAACATTCCGTTTCACACCATAATATTTCCCGCATTATTGATGGCGACTCATGACCCGTATACATTACGCTTCTTTATTGGTGCTACTGAGTATTTAAACTTTGAAGGGAAGAAGTTTTCTAAGAGTCAGGGTATCGGTATTTGGTGTGACGAAGCTATTGAGCTCCTTCCCGCTGACTATTGGAGATTTGCTTTGACCTATATGAGACCTGAAACTAAGGATACCAACTTTACATGGGAGAATTTTGAGATTATAATTAATGAGGAACTAAATAACCATATTGGGAATTTAATACATCGGATATTGAATCTAATTAAGATGGCTGGAGGAAGTATCAAGAAGGCTGATCCAATGACTCCTCGCCAAGAAGAGATTATTCAATTAATTGATGAGGTCGCCAAGAATTGTGATAAGTTATATATGGAGACACGGTTTCAGAGAGTTATTCATGAGGTGCTCCGCCTCGTAAAGGCGGCTAACCAACTGATCAATGAGGAGCGACCCTGGGATAAAATTAAGGAAGGTGCCGAGGATGAGTATACAGCAACTCTATACACTTGTTTCAGGGCTGCAAAAGTCTCGGCCATAATATTGTACCCAATTATACCCAACTCATCCCAAGTTATATTGGGTTACTTTAACATTGGTGAAGAGTCGATAACCTGGGATAATATATATAAACTTGATGATGTGGTTAGCATCAGTAAAGATTTCAGCCCTGTCTTTAAGAAAATTAGTAGTAAGGACTTGAGGAAACAGTTGGAAAGGTTACGTATGGCTCATGTAGAGGAGAGAATAGACATTAATTATTTGAAGAAAATTTCTTTCCGGGTAGGCACGATTAAAAAGGTGGAGCGTAAGAAAGGTACAAGGAATATCTATAGGATATATGTTGATATAGGTAATAGAGTGATCAAGCTTCTAGCTGGATTGGTGCCGTACTATAGTGCGGAGGAACTGCTGGGCAAGAAAGTCGTGGTTATAACTAATATGAAGCCTAAGAAAATTTTGGATGAGTATTCTGACGCGATGTTATTGGCGGCTGATGATGGTAAAGGAACTGTCAGGATATTAACTGTGGATGGCGACATAGAGAATGGGGCATATATACGATGAATAGAGTATACAAATTTGACCTACACGTACATACAGAATATTCTTACGACTCAACTATACCGATTGACAAGTTAATTCCCTTTGCTAAGCATCGTGGTTTAAGTGGTTTGGCCATCACTGACCATGATACTATGGAAGGTCTGTATCAATTTTTTAAATCTGTCGAAGTGGACGATGATTTTATAGTTATCCCTGGAATCGAGGTGACAACAGACAGGGGGGATGTCCTACTCTTAAATATAGAACACTATGAGTTACGTACAAATAATTTCTTTGATGTAGTGGATTATGCACGTTCAGTCGAAGCTTTAATAATTATTCCTCATCCAATGGACCCATTCAGGCCTTTTAAAGGATTAAATAGGGTTATTGACTATGTTGATGGAATTGAAGTTGCCAATTCCTCGGATATATTAATTAAATGGCATTTTGGAAGGTTGGTTAAATTAGTTAAAGAATGCGGCAAAGCTATGACTGCTGGAAGTGATGCACATATAATAGAAGCTGTAGGTATGTCGCACATTATCTTAGACAAAGAAGTACATGGAAAAGATGAATTGATGAAGTATATAAAATCTGGATATGTTAATGTGCACGTAAGTAGAACTCCCTTAACCCTCCGTCTCCGTAAACTGGCTCGGCAATATCTCCCTCTATCCAAGTAGAATGGGCCTTCTTAAACCTTACTTTAACTACGTCACCTAGTTTATAATTTCCTCTTATTACGAATATCTTATATGCATAGTTTCTGCCCATATAACTACCATTCTTTCCATATTCGTTGATTAGTATGGGGCCACTCCAATCACTCCACAAAAGGTTTCTTTTTAACATTATCTTGTCTGTTAATCTTGAAACCTCTCTACTTCTCTCCTTAATTATCTTTGTGGGAACTTGTTTCATGTATTTTGCTGGAGTATTGGGTCTAGGGAAGAATTTTGATATATTTACGAAATCAGGCTCAGACTCCTCAAGAAGTTCAAGTGTCAATTCGAAGTCTCTTTCATCTTCCCCAGGGTGCCCCACAATAATGTCGGTCGATATTGTAAACCTTTCTCCAAGCTCTTTCCTAAGTATTTTCACTGACTCTAAATATTCCGCAGTTCCATGCCCCCTATTCATCTTCTTCAGTAGCTCGTCACTTCCGCTTTGAACCGGGATATGTAAGAAATGATAGAATTTATTTGAGGTCTGGAAAATCTCTACTAGATCATTTATCCATTTATATACCCATCTTGGATTGGCCATCCCGATTCTAACTATAAAGTCTCCATCTATTTTATCTATCATTTTTAGCAGATCAATCATGTTTCTTTTAGGTTTTAAGTCGAAACCGTATGCACCCAAATCAGTTGAGGTCAAAAATATCTCCTTGTATCCTCTGCGGATAAGGCTTTTTACTAATTTTTCGATTTTATCCAATTCCAAGCTCTTAACAGTTCCTCTAGCATTTCTAGTTCCACAGAAGCTGCATTTATCAAGACATCCGGATGAAACTCCCAGCGGATATGTAACACTATTAAGTCGAGGTACATGCTCCAACAAATCTATTTGTTCAACGTTTGGTGATGTATCGACTTTAGCTAGTCTGGATATGTAGTTTATTAGGTCCCCGACTTCCGTGGGCCCGAAGTTTGCATCACATAATCTTTCTTTGTTTATTCTACGTGGATTTATCTTTGGTAGACAACCAGCTAATATTATCTTCTTAGTTGGGTATTTTCTTCTAAGAGCTCTTAAATAGTCTATCACTTTGTCTTCGGTCTGTTTCTTCACACCACATGAATTAACTATTACAATATCCGAGTTCTCAATTTCATTTATTATATTCAAGCCTAAATATCTTAGTGAACCTTCAATCTTTAGGGAATCGAACTTGTTAAGTGGACACCCGAATGTCCTAATGTAAATGTTCATTTTTTGCCCCATGATTATCTGTGACTATGTAGATAATAAAGTTTTATGCCCTCTTTTTAAGCCATCTATATGTTGGGGCCATTGTCTTTGGGCGTGATCCGTATGCTTCATCGATTCTTTTTACACTTGTGTTGTTAGGTGAGTTTTTAACGGTGGAAGGGTTCCTATAAGCATCTTCAATTATTTTATTGAATATAGTGATATACTCGTCTATTTCCTCTTTGGAGGCGGATTCAGTAGGTTCGAACATCATGGCCTCTTCAACTATTAATGGGAAGTAAATTGTGGGTGGGTGGAGTCCATAGTCAAGTAGTTTTTTGGCGACGTCTCTGGTTGTTACCCCAGTGTCGTTCTTTAATTTCTTGAGACTTACGACAAATTCGTGCATCCTTGGCATATTTGGATCGTAGGGTAGCTCGACACCCTTTATTTTTACCATCTTCTTAAGCATGTAGTTTGAGTTAACAACTGCTTTAGCGCTGATCTTCTTTAGTCTATCGCCCCCAACACTAATTAAATACATATAAGCCCTTAGAATAACACCGATGTTACCATAATATCCGTGAACCTTACCTATTGTGTATTTAAGGTCTTCTCTGAGAATGTACTCTCCTCCTTTATGGTCCAAATAAGGTATTGGTAGATACTCCTTCAAGAAATTCTTTACGCCTACGGGGCCGCTTCCTGGCCCCCCTCCTCCATGAGGTGTCCCTAAGGTTTTGTGTAGATTGACATGAACTATATCGAATCCCATATCTCCAGGTCTGGCCCAGCCTATTATCGCATTAAGATTGGCTCCGTCATAATATAAGAGACCATCAACTTCGTGAATGATTCTCGAGATTTCCAGAACGTTTTTCTCAAACAAACCTAGTGTATTCGGGTTGGTTAACATCATACCTGCAGTATATTTACTTATTGCAGATTTTAATGCCTCTATATCAACTAACCCATGTTTGTCGCTGGGTATCTCAACGATCTTGAATCCTCCCATCTTGGCGCTAGCTGGGTTGGTTCCATGTGCGGAGTCTGGAACAATTATTTCATCCTTGAAGCTATTCCCATTAACCTCATGATATTTCTTAATGATGAGTACACCAACATACTCTCCATGGGCGCCTGCAGCTGGCTGGAGTGTGAATGCATCCATTCCAGTGAGATCACATAAGTATTTCTTAAATTCATATAGTATAGACAAAAATCCCTGAATAGTTTCAGAGGGTTGTAGTGGATGCAAATTGCTTAGAGGCAGCTGGGCTAGTATGTATTCTACAAACTTGGGGTTATACTTCATTGTACAGCTTCCGAGAGGATACAACCCTAAATCGACGGCATAATTCATCTGCGTTAGTCTCATAAAGTGTCTTATAGTTCTGGTCTTAGGTATATCGGGTATAGCCAATTTCTTTCTAACATATTTATTTGGTACATACTTGCTCGTGATCTCAATAATTTTCTCGTCTATTGTTTCGTCTAAATGGCCTAAATCAAATATTATTGGTTCGTCCCATTTTGCCTGCCTATATCTTCTCATAATATCTCACCTAGAATATTCATCAATTCATCAAAGCTCTCCTCGTCATGGTACTCATTTATAGAAATTACGTGTGAGTCATCCTCAACTCTACCAAATAGAATATCCCTATCGGCTAGTTCTTGTATTAATTGACTCGTTTTGATTGGTTTATCGACTTTAAGAGAGAATTCTCGTATGAAAGGGAGGGCATACCTATCTTCAAATCCTAGTTCTAATAACTTTTCTCTTAGTTTATGGGCATTTACCAATAGTCTAGTTGATAATTTTAGTAGTCCATCCTTCCCAAGAAGGGACAAGTAAATGGCTGAGGCTATTGCTGATAAAGCTTCATTCGTACATATATTTGATGTAGCTTTTTCTCTTCTTATATGTTGTTCTCTAGTCTGGAGTATCATTGCGAATGCTCTATTGCCCTCTATATCTCTAGTCAAACCAATTATACGGCCAGGCATATTTCTAATCAGGATCATATCTCCCCTTACAGCAAAGATCCCTAAAAGGGGGCCTCCAAATGACATTGGTAAGCCTAGGGGCTGCCCCTCTCCAACTGCTATGTCTGCATCCAATTCGCCTGGTGGTTTTATAATCGGCAGCGTTACTGGGTCAACCCCCAGTATAACTAAGGCGCCATACTCATGAATCTTTTGTATCACTTCATCTAGATTCTCATAGATATATCCTAATGAATTGGGGTACTCTATATATACTCCTGAGACTCCGTCGTTTAACTTTTTATTCATATTTTTTATGTCGATATTGCCTTCTTCATCTGTAGACAACGTATCTAATTCTACTCCCGCCCCCCAAAGATACGTCTCTATCACTTTTTTTCTGTTGGCTGCTATATGGGGAGACACTAATACCATGGGTTTCTTTTTTATTCTATAACTCATTAATAGTGCTTCTCCGGCTGCGGAAGCCCAGTCATACATTGAGCTATTAACTACATCCATGTCAAGCAGTTCGGCCATTATGCTTTGGTATTCATATAATGCCTGCATAGTTCCTTGTGATATCTCTGCTTGGTAAGGGGTATAGCTCGTTAGGAACTCGGTTCTAGATATAATATAACTTACAATCGATGGAATATAAGTGGGCCATACACCCCCTCCTAGATAAATTTTTTCCGGGTTGAAGAATCTGTCTTTTCTTAGTTTGTTTAGGATGTGATTGCGTATCTTTTTTTCAGGGACCATAGGAATTTTAGGAGTGTCATTATACATAATGCTCTTTGGAAGGATCTTCTCAAAGAGTTCCTTTACGTCTTTATAACCTATCTCCTTAAGCATGTCAGAGATATCGTCAAATGTAAGATCCATCTCCATTCTTGAACCCCTCTGTTCATGTATGTTTGCGGTGTAATCGAATAAATAAAGTATAGCCCGGGAGACAATATTTTCTTTAAAATAAATTTTATATTGAACATTAATATTCATATCATACTATACCATGTATCATTGGTGGTGAGTGGTCAGGTTGAGGAAACGCTTGTTTATGATGGTACTAATAATGGTTATGTTAATTTCGCCTTTGTTTACATCCGTATATTCCCAGGATGTAAGGTTGAATATTATACAAACAATAAGTCTTGAGAAGAATGGGGGGAATTTATACATACTCTATAAAATTGATATGGTAAATGGTAAGGAAAATAAGCTTGTTTTCAAGTTTCCCCATTCATTCATAAATAGTAGTTATTATATGTATATCAAGGCTTATCAGGAAAAGAGCAATCCACTTCCTGTGGATGTTAAATATGACGATATATCGACGTCGATAATTATAGACACTACGTCAGTTGTTGAGAAAGAGGGTAAATACCCACTTACATTGATACTTTATGTGCCAGCTTTTATCTACCAAGACTCTGCTATGCAATATAAAGTTAAAATCGTGCCTTATCCAGGTTCCAATATCCCGATTAATTATACAAAAATTAATATAAACTTCCCTTTGGATACCAAGCCAGATAACAGTCCTCCCAACACTGAAATAATTAAGGTCTCCCCTACTGGAGCTCCGCAAGACCAATATAAAATCGAGGGGGAGTTTAACGCGGTGGATATTGACTTAGATGAAAACGGATTGCCCAAAGTTTATGACATTGTAATTAGACCTACTAAAACAACTCATCCCCAGATTATTCTCCTTAAGGGCAATGCTTCTCTTAATGTTGAAATATTGTCTAATGGTAATGTCAAATATTGGTTTAAATATAGCTTGTTGAACTTCGGTAAAGATCCCTTGGCGGGACCTGTATACCTTGAGTTTAAGAATATTCCAAGAAGTGAAGAGGTGGAGGGGGTATCTACATTAAACAGGTCTCTTGAAACCACTGAAGTAGGTGATTTGGTTCGTGTTGCACTCCCATATATAACTAAATCCGGGGAGGTTGTTCAACTAAGGCTTCGATATATAGTTAGTGGTGTGTCTGAACTGAAAGGAGTACTGGGTAATGAGGTGTACTACAATATATCATTTAATATGCCTTCCGAGTTCTTCATAGAGACTCTTGTAATTCGAGTCTATGGACCTGCTTCGAATCTCGTCTATGAAGATACTTTATATAATGTTACCAAGTTTAGTAGAATTACAGTTACTGGCTCGGTTTCAAATAATGTATTCATGATTTTAGGTCAAGAGCCTGTTGTTGGTGTTTCACTGTTCATTATCGCATTAGTTGGTATATCTTACTCGGTATACAGCTTTGTAACATATCACGCTGTAGGCCGATTGCCACCGGAGTTGACGAAATATTTGGAAAAGGCCTCTAAGTTTATAGAT
>JALTTZ010000140.1 GCA_027047855.1 Nitrososphaeria archaeon | reverse complement strand
GCCTATAACTATGTTATAAATATGTATATCCATTAACTCAATAAATTACTAATGTCTTTAACTAATTATTTATTTTTGTTGATTTAATAATCAAGATATAAATTTCAGATTTAGTCAATGTTTTTTTGGGTGTTGGGTGTGAAATATCTAGAGGTTGGCGGTATAAAATTATTCTGGACAGGCCATGATGGATTTAGGATAGAGCATGGGAAGACAGTTATGTATGTCGATCCATTCAGACTAGTTTCACCAGTGAAGGCTGACGTTGTTCTGATTACGCATAATCACTTTGATCACTATAGCAAGGAAGACGTGAGGAAGATTGTTAAGGATAGGACGCTAATTGTTGGACCTAAGGAACTTAGTGGTGTTGAGCTTGAGTTTAATTGTAGGGGAGTCTTTCTAGAGCCTTGGGGTGAATACAAATCCGATGAGTTTGGTTTTGATATTCTTGGTATACCTGCATACAATGTAAATAAGTTTAGGGCTCCTGGGGTTCCTTTTCATCCTAAGGAGGATGGAAAATTGGGTTACTTGGTAAACATTGGTGGTGTAAAGATATTTCATGCTGGTGACTCTGATAATATACCGGAATACAGTAAATTAGGTAAGTATAATGTCGATGTTGCGCTTCTTCCTGTTAGTGGGACTTATGTCATGACTGCAGAGGAGGCAGCTAAAGCCGCAAAGATCATTAAACCTAAGATTGTTGTTCCAATGCATTGGGGAGAGATAATTGCGGGTAGGTCCGAGGCGGAGCGGTTTAGGGATATCTTGAGGGGCAGTGGAATTGAGGTAGTTATTTTGGAACGTGTTTGAGTAGAATATTTTCTTTATTGTTGTGTTTCATTTAACAATTCTTATTATACTCTCTCTAGCTGTGCCAAGTTTTATTGTGCGTTCGATAGTTACTATTCTCTTATTGACTATCCATATTTCCGCTTTTCTGAATCCCTCTTTTATTGCCATTTCTGCTAATATTTCGTCTACTGGGATTTTTCTGTCTCTGTAGAGGCCTTCGGCCACAACTATGTATGCGTATGCGTCGTCTTTCATTACTCTGTTCAACTCTTTTATTACTTGCCATAAGTCATGGAAATATGCTTGGGCGCTCTTTGGCATATCGGTAGTATCTATTGGTAGTTCTGGATAATGCTTTCTAGTTATTAGTCCGATATAACTTCTCAACGGTATCACTTTGTTCTCTCCTAGGAATAGCCTAGTTTCTATTTCATAGACTTTAGTGTATTCTATTTTGTTTAAGTATGGGGGTGAGGTTATTATCAAGTCTATTGATTCATCGTCAATCATGTCCATTTTTCTGGCATCACCTAAGTATATCGTTGTATCTACTGGTTTTAGCTCCACTCTTTCTATGTCCCTTATCATCTTCCTTAATGTTCTAAGGTAAATTTTTCTGAAGGGTGGTGTGGGTTTTGGTCTGAATCTTATTATAGCTCCGTCTTTATATGCGTAGGTGACCTTTGAGGCTGCATTTATTAAACCCATTAAGAGAAATGTTCTGGCTTCTTCATCCTCTACTGATGATATTATCTTCTTGAAGAAGAGGATGTCCCGTAGATTATGGATATTGAAGGCTTTCTTTACTAGTGGGTGTATATTGCTTGTATCTACAGGTCTATACTTCTGTTTAGATATCCATTCTATCCATCTTCTCAAATTATTTGGGTTATAGATTCGTGTCTTTGCATTTGCAATGAAATGGAATAGGGGATTGACTTCTATGCCTATAGATGGTATCCCAATCTCTCTACATGTTAGGGGTGTTGTGCCTACGCCTGTGAAAGGATCTAAGACAGTGATTTTCTTTTCGTTTAGATGTTTATTCAGTATGTATGCTACCAAGTCTCTTGAGAAGCCTTCTTTGAAGTGGAACCAGTTATGTATAGGTTTATCTTTATTAGGTACAAATGTTGCAAGTTCACCCAAATCCAGTCTCTCAACAAATTTTATTCGTATGTTGTTCTTCATTATAAATTACCTATGGCTTATTTCTCTGCTAGTGGATTAAATCATATATATGTCTTCGATTGTTATACCTATCGCCCCTTCTGTTATCATTTCTTCTATAGCTTTTTCGCTGTCCCCTTCATTTACGTCAACCCCTTTAATTGCATCTAGAAGCAGAATCGTCTCATATCCGAGTTTAAGAGCGTCCAACACCGTGTTTTTTACACAATAGTCAGTGGCGAGCCCTCCTATGAAGACTCTTTTTACGCCGTTATTCTTCAATATTTGGTGAAGAGCTGTCCCTTCAAATCCGGAGTAGGCTTCTTTGTCATGCTCTGTTGCCTTGTTTATTATTATTATGTTTTTTGGTAGGTGTAAGTCTGGATGGAACTCTGCTCCCCAGCTGTTCTGTATGCAATGGGGCGGCCATATTCCTCCATATTCTTTAAAGCTCATGTGGTTTGGAGGGTGCCAATCCCTAGTCGCTACTACTATTCTTCGCAAGTCGGTGAAAAGCTTAATGTATTTGTTAAGTGGTTCTATAACCTTATCTCCATCTGGGACTGGTAGGGCGCCTCCTGGAATGAAATCATTTTGGACGTCTACAATTATTAATGCACTCCTTTTTGTTATTGATATCTTCATCTCCATCCACCTCCTTAAATAAATAATTAAATTAAGTTTCTCATCTATGTTTAATTTATCTTAGATTAATAATCTCTAAGTAGGAGTTTAATTCTTTGATGAATTGATATAGTTTATCTATTGGTATGCGGGCCCCGGCAGCATGTTTATGTCCTCCCCCAGAGCCCCCAAATCTCGGGGCAACTTTTCTCAACATTTTATTAAGATCGGGGCCATCTCTATATGTCCTGACACTCATGATAGCCATGTTTCCTCTACTTTCGATGGCTATTCCGATTTTCCCGCCTCCACTTATCATTGCGTACCTAGCTGCTCTACCTATACTGCCGGGCACGTCTTCTACGAAGCTGACCATTCCAATTTTCTTTACTTTCTTCTCAACCCACTCCCGTAGTTCCTCCTCTTTTAAAGCCATTTCTATTGCTCTATTCCAGATCCATTCATATTTACTTGGTAATTCATTTTCAGATAATATTTTTATTATGCGTCTTTTGTAGTCGTACTCTCTCTTGCTACCTTCGAGTGCTTGGGTCAATATTCCCCCCTCGAAATAGATTAATCTTTTGTCCCACATACCATACATTTTACGCATGAATGGAGTTTCGTCACTATAGTCGCCGATAGCCCCATATAAGGCTACTCTACTCATCCATTTATCCATTTTATCTCCTAGGAATTGGAAAGTGAGTTCACTTGTGCTACGTCCTTCACTCCAAATGAATTTAAATTTTATTGGGGGATTGCTATATGTATCTGGAAGTGGATGATGATCTATATAAGTTATATCGACATCACAATTTTTACTTAAGTTATTTAGGGTATGAATCAAGTTTGGCCATGTAGTTTCGTTTAGAGCTATATCTAGTATTACTATTTTGTCATAATCGTTGGTTTCTATATTGTTGTTTAAATCGCTAAGTATTCCGTGGGGGTGAGTAAAGAATATAGTTGCATTACTTTTGATGATTGATTTGTAGAGTGCGGCGGAACACACGCCATCGCAGTCTCCATGAGTTAAAATGAGCACTTTACTATTAGTCATATGCATACATCCCCAAGAATATTAGGCTATTTTCTAAAATTGTTATGAGATATATATCTCTACTAGAAATTAATTTTATAGGTATTTTTCCTAGAAATTTAGTTATTTTTTCTTGATCTATATGAGTTTTGATTTTCAGTATAAAGATATACGTGTAACAGGGGATGATAAGGTTTATCAGCCGGGCGAGGATACGGTACTTTTGCTAGATTGGGTTCTCACATACGGTCATTCTTCATATGATATTGATATTGATTTGGGTTCGGGAACGGGGATTATTGGTATAGGAAATGCTCATGCAAATAGAAGGTATACCTTGGCTCTGGATATTTCACTCGATGCTCTTAATTATACTGTTTTGAATTCGAGGTTAAATGGTGTTGATGGATACATTGAGCCGATTCTATCGAATGAGGATATTAGTTTTCTTAGGGAGGACCTGAGGCTATTCATCATGTCTAACCCCCCATATCTCCCTGTTACAGATGAGTCTCCCTGGTGGTCGGGGGGAAAGGCAGGATTTGATATTATTCTAAATTTATTGTTAAAGCTGATTGAAAAACGTCAGTTTAAACTTCTTTTCGTCTATTCCTCTTATGCTAACTTAAATGAATTTATAGAGTTTATTAATATGTGTAAAAACATTCATTTTGTTGTGCTTGATTCTATACATTTTCCTATGGAAACCCTTTATCTTGGTATGGTATGCAAAGAATAGCTAAATTGTTTTAAATCCGTATTGATATGTAACACAAACCATATTAACACCGTTTTTTCTTTATTTCCGTTAATGCGTGGTGCCGATGAGAGTCGTCAGCAGAGCTTATGCTTCATCTGCTAATTTTGGTCCCGGATTCGATGTATTTGCTGTGGCTCTGGATGCATTTTATGACGAGATATGTGTTTATCCCGGGGCGAGTTTTCTAAAGGTTGTGGGGCCATATTCAAGGAAGATTCCTGGGGATATTGCGAAGGAATTTGTTAAATATATGGTTAGTAGGTTCCTAGATTTTTTTGATTTGCCTCCGGAGCCTTTGGGCATATATATTTATAAAGGTGTCCCTGTAGGTATGGGGCTAGGGAGTAGCGCATCTTCTTCCGTGGCTTTGATTAAGGCGCTGACCGTTGCTTATGGTGTGGATACTGGTGTTAGAGAGCTACAGTATCTTGCATCTTTGGGTGAGGAGTTTGTATCGGGGTCGAGACATATCGATAATGTTTCTGCTTGTATAAATGGGGGTTTTGTTATCTCTAGCCTTGAGATGGGTGGGGTGGTCGTCGACCCCCCGCCGTGGCTTTCTATAATTCTCTTGGTACCTAGGAAATGCCC
Source organism: Nitrososphaeria archaeon (assembly GCA_027047855.1). Classification (GTDB taxonomy): domain Archaea; phylum Thermoproteota; class Nitrososphaeria; order Geothermarchaeales; family JDFR-13; genus WAMZ01. Next base: position 36,481 of record JALTTZ010000140.1, on the reverse strand, counting down.
AGTGTATGAAAGGGGAAAGACTAGGTTTGCGAGAAGCCTTCTCAAGGAATGCTATTCCTTAGAAGAGTTTGTGTACAATCTTAGAAGGGCATCTTTTCTCTTGATGGGTTTGGCTAAGGGGAATCCAGATTTTATAAGATATGGTTTGTCGGATAAGCTGGTAGAGCCCTTTAGGAGATCGATGATACCTTTTTCTGAAAATGTTATTAATAGAATTAAGGAGGTGGAGGGTGTTCTGGGTACTTATATAAGTGGTGCTGGTCCTACTCTGGCTCTGGTTGTCGATAGGAGGGTAGATGAGGTAATAGATAATGTTAAGAAGGTTGTGTGGAAGGGTGCTTTAGATTGTGATGTGGTTGTGAGTGGTGTAGGTGGAGGTGTGGTTTCTTGGGTGGAAGAATAGGTAAGCATAAGCTTAGGTGCATAGTTTGTGGGTCTGAATATGGGCCTGCACCGATACATTGGTGTGGAGAGTGTGGTGGTTTGCTTGAGGTGGTTATGGAGCTTCCTAAAAGGAGTATTTTTGTTAAGATTCGTGGTAGACGGTGGTTTGTATGGCGGTATCGGGAGTTACTCCCCGTGGATAGGGAGGATTGTATAGTTTCTCTGTATGAGGGTGGGACGCGGCTCCTGGGATTAGGTGAGTTCAATGGTTTATCGGTATATGTTAAAGTTGAGGGTGATAATCCAACAGGGTCGTTCAAGGATAGGGGTATGACGGTGGGTGTGTCAAAAGCGGTTGAGTTTGGGTTTAATAAGGTTGCGTGTGCGTCGACTGGAAATACCAGTGCATCGTTGGCGGCATATGCTGCGAGGGCGGGGCTGGAGGCATTTGTGTTTCTTCCTAGGGGGAAGGTGGCCCGTGGAAAGTTGTTTCAAGCTATTGCCTATGGGGCCAAGATAATTGAGGTCGATGGGTCGTTTGATGATGCGCTTAGGACCGTAGTTAATCATGTTAAAGAGGGGGCTGGTGCATATCTTCTGAATAGTGTTAATCCTTATAGGCTTGAGGGGCAGAAGACTTTGGCTTATGAGGTTTATGAGCAGTTGGGCAGTGTGCCGGACTATGTTTTTGTTCCGGTGGGAAATGCTGGTAATATATCAGCCATATGGAAGGGATTTAAGGAGCTTAGGGATATGGATTTAATCGACTCGGTGCCGGTTATGGTGGGTGTCCAGGCTCGTGGAGCAGCACCTTTGGTAGATATGTATAGGGGAGATGGTGTTTTTAGGCCTGTGGAGAATCCCGAGACCATTGCAACTGCCATACGTATAGGGAATCCAGTTAATTGGCGTAAGGCTTGGAGTGCGGTGAGTGAGTCTGGTGGGTGGTTCTTAAGTGTATCTGATGGGGAGATCGTGAGGGCGCAGTTGGAGTTAGCTAGACGGTTTGGTATATTGGTTGAGCCTGCCTCGGCCTCAGCATATGCCGGGTTTTTGAAGGATATTGATAAGTTAGATGGTACGGTTGTTATTGTTACTACTGGTCATGGTCTTAAGGACCCAGATGTGTTGAGTTATTGGGACTTGCAAGGATTGGTCTGATGTAATTATTGGTTATAATTGTATCTAGACTTTAATATGCATGCTAATGATTTAATAATGAGCTTGTGGTATATTCATGTAAATATATTTATTGATTTTATTAATGGTGTTTCAATATTATATCCAAGTGTGTTGTGAGGTGGTTGGAGTGGCTGTTCATAAGGTTGTTTTGATACCGGGTGATGGGATAGGTCCTGAGGTTACTTCATTGACGGTTAAGTTGTTTGAGGCTGCTGATGTTCCTATTGAGTGGGTTACTGTTGAGTTGGGGGAGCCGGCAATTGAGAAGTATGGGGATCCTTTCCCTGAGGATGCCTTGAAGACTATTAAAAATTATCCTGTTGTATTTAAGGGACCCTTGACAACCCCTGTTGGTGGTGGGTATAGGAGTTTGAATGTTAGGCTTAGGATGGAGCTAGATACATATGCTGTTGTTAGGCCCGCTAAGTCTCTGCCGGTAGACTGGTTGTATGTAGATGTCCCCAGATATAAAAATGTTGATCTAGTGATAGTTAGGGAGGCGACTGAGGGTTTATATAGTGGAGTTGAACATTTCGTTGGAAGGGATAGGTGCGCAGCGGAGACGATCAACATAATTACTAGAAAGGGTAGTGAACGAATAATTAGATTTGCCTTCGAGTATGCTAGGAAGAATAAACGTAGATTGGTCACTGCTGTTCATAAGGCCAATATCATGAAGACGACTGGTGGGCTATTTTTAGAAGTTTTCTATGAGATTGCTAAAGAATATCCAGATATAGAGGCCAATGATAGAATTGTGGATAATATGGCTATGCAGCTCGTTTTGAAACCTCATGAGTATGATGTTATCGTTACATCAAATCTTATGGGAGATATACTTAGCGATTTAGCTTCCGGATTGATCGGAGGGCTTGGTGTGGCGCCAAGCAGCAATATAGGTGATAAGTACGCTATATTTGAACCGGTTCATGGTTCTGCACCAAAATATGCTGGACAGTGGAAGGTTAATCCAACAGCACAGATGTTGACAGGTACTTTCATGTTGAGGTACCTGGGGATGGATGAGAAGGCTGATCTCATTGAGCAAGCTATATTCAAGACACTCAATGAACGTAAGAAACTAACTTATGATATGGCCAGGACATTGAGGAATGCTGGTATTGCCGATATTGAACCAGTTAGTAACAAGGAGTTTACAGAGGAGGTCATTAGGAATCTTAAGGAGTTAAAGTGACTGTCTCATAACCACCTTTCTTTAACCTAATTATAATTGCATGTTTATTTATGGGCGTCTGGAAAAATTAATATTTAAGTGTTTGTTGGTATCTATTATCTAATTTTACTTTGGTTGGTGAGGGTGGTCCGCCTTTGTGGATAATAAATCTGATGCTAAGGTAACGCCTTGGGAAGTTGAGGGCATCGTAGACTACGATAAATTAATTGTTGAATTTGGTGTGAAGAAGGTATCTACAAGAGAGCACTATCTCACTGAATCTATTACGGGTGAGTTGCATCCACTACTGAAGAGAGGTGTCTTCTACGCACATAGGGATTATGATGTCTTTCTAGAGAAGTATGAATCAGGGGAGTCTACAGCGTTATATACAGGTAGGGGCCCTTCAGGATATGTGCATTTGGGCCACATACTGCCGTGGATTTTCACTAAGTGGTTGCAGGATAAGCTCAATATAGACCTCTTTTTCGAGTTTACGGATGACGAGAAATTTCTCTATCATAGGGAGTATACGCTCGACTATGTGAGGAATGTTACGAGGGAGAATATCCTTGACCTAATATCTTTAGGGTTCGATCCAAAGAGAACCCATATCATTATTGATATTGAGGATATCAGCTATTTGTATGAACTGGCTGTAAGAATAGCTAAAAAAATAACCTTTTCGACGATAAAAGCAGTTATGGGCTTCACCCAGTCTACCAACATTGGGATGATTTTCTATCCAACGCTTCAGATTGCTGTATGTTTCTTGCCTACCGAGCTTTATGGCCGCCAAACATATGTGCTTATACCTGCTGCTATTGATCAAGACCCATACTGGAGGTTGGCTAGGGATATAGCAACAAGTCTGGGTTACCCTAAACCAGCCCAGATTCACGCAAAGTTTCTACCCGGATTAGGTATAGGTGGAAAGATGTCTTCGTCACAGCCCGAGACGGCTATCTTCATGACCGACTCACCAGAGGATGTTAAGAGAAAGATTATGAATGCCTATACTGGTGGTCAGCCTACGGCTGAGCTGCAGCGTAAGTTGGGTGGTAACCCAGATATTTGCCCGGTTTTTAAGTATTATGAGATGATGTTCGAGGATGATGATAAGAAGTTGAAGGAGAGATATATGGATTGCAGGGGTGGTAATCTACTTTGTGGACCCTGTAAATCGGAGCTGGCTAACCGGATCATCAGTTTTCTTGAGGAGCATCAGAAGAAGAGGGAGTCTATGAGAGATAAGATAGATGAATACCTACTAAGGAATAAGTTTTAGTTAGTCTGGTGATTGGTCAACTTTTCCATCTGTTACTATTTTCCTTTATTACTCGATATGCGTTTTTCCACGCTATTTTCTCTATAGTCTCTTCGTCAAGTCCTTTCCTCTTAAGCATATCCCATAATTTGGAGAGAGCCGATATTCTTTTGGCATCTGATGGTGTTTTTATGCCGAAGTAGTCGGTTCCAATTGCTAGAATGTCTGGCCCGTATGTCTCTTGGACTGCTGCGATGTGGTTGGCTAAGGCCTCTATAGTGTCACCTTTTCCTAATGTACTTTTTATTAGAGTGAATCCTAGGACTCCCCTATTTCTATATAGTCCTTCTAAAATTTCATCATCTACATTTCGAGGATGATCTACTAATCCTCGATAATTTGAGTGGCTTATAATAATCGGTAATTTGGAGGTGTTCAGTATATCTATGGTTGTTTTTTTGCTGGCGTGGGCGGTATCTACTATAATGCCCTTAGAATTCATTTCTTTGATTAGTTCCTCTCCCCAGCCTGTTAATCCGTAATCCTTTTTAGACATGCATGATGCTCCATACTTAGTGTCGTAATTCCAAGTGAGTCCTATTGCTCTAACACCCAATTCTTCCAATATATTTATATTTGATGGGTTTGATAATGCCTCTGTGCCTTCGAGACCTACTAAGAAGCCTAATTTCTCTTCCTTGAATACATAGTTAAGGTCTCTTCTTGTCATGATCAGCTTTATTTCATCGTCATATTTCTTTTCTATCTGGTATAGTGTATTTATCAATTCTATTGCTTTTAGGAATGGTGTTGATGGGAGAGGAACTATCTCCATAAACTCTTTTGTCTGATATAGTTCACTTATTTTCTTCCCGATATCTGGGCTATATAGATTTGTCAGGGGGAATACCGCTGTAAAAATTATTCTTGCGTTAATTTTTTTGTACTCTGGTATGTCTGCTGGTCTGCATGAGTCCTCCTCATTGAAGTCTCTCCAAGTTCTCCTTAAATGTATATAATACGGTAGGTCTTCATGTAGATCAATTAAATGAGAAGGTTCCAATTTTTTCACTCCCCATACTTAAGGTTTAGATAAAATATATTTATTGCTTAGCTTCTATATAGGATTGGGATTAGTCTATGAAAGTTTTGGTTCGATTGGGTGAATTAACTTTAAAGAGTGACAGGAGTAGACGTCGGTTTTTGAGAGCCTTAATTAGTAACATTAGTGATGCCCTCCGTAGTGAGGGCTATGGAGACTTCTCGATTAAGAATATGTGGAGTAGGTTGCTTGTTGAAATTGACAATGAATCTCCACCGAGTGTTTTGAGACGTGTGTTTGGAATAATAAGTTATTCCCCAGTTACCCATACAAGAGCCTTATCTTTTGAAGATATTGTTGAGAAGGGTTATGAATTGTTTAAGGATAAGGTGATTGGGAAGAAGTTTGCAGTAAGGGTTAAGAGGACCGGGAATCATTCTTTCAGGAGCATAGATATTGCTAGGTCACTTGGTGATAAGTTATATAGCTTGTCAGCTGGTGTCGACTTGAAGAATCCTGAGGTTGAGGTCTTTGTTGAGATTAGGGATAAGGATGTTTTCTTCTTCGATGAAGTGATAAATGCATATGGTGGTCTGCCTATAGGCACTGAGGGAGTTGCAATATCTCTTTTGTCTGGTGGTTTTGATTCTGCTGTGGCCAGTTGGATGACACTCAGGAGAGGAGCTAGAGTTCACTACTTGTTCTTAAATCTTGGGGGAGAGGAGTATTTGAATAGCATGTTGCCTGTTGCTACTGTACTGGCTAGGTTCTGGAGTTATGGTTATGAACCAATTATGTATGTTGTTCCGGGTAGAGAGATCGTCATGGAGATAATGAAGTGTAGGGAGGATTATTGGAATATAATACTTAAGAGGATTATGTATAGGTTGGCGGAGTGGATGGCTCTCGAGTTTGGAGCGGATACGATAATAACTGGTGAATCTCTTGGTCAAGTTGCCAGTCAAACCATGAGGAATCTCTTGGTCAGTCAAGAGGCCGTTAGGATTCCGGTTAATCGGCCTTTATTTGGGCTTGATAAGCAGGATATTATTGACATGGCTAGGGAGATAGGGACTTACGAATATTCCAGTAAAGTTAAGGAATACTGTGCCCTAGTTCCTCGGAAACCTGTTCTCAAGGCTTCGTTGGATGTGGTTAAGAGAGAGGAGGAGAAGATTAATATGGATGTAGTTACAGAGGCATATGAAAATAAAAAAGTAATTAACTTGAGAGAACTAGATATTGATTTGTCGGCTGTGGGCATGTCCCGGGAGGGAGTCTGTAAATAGCATTTACATTTCTTGAAAAGAATTGTTTACATAGGGGCTTCTCATTAAGCTTGAATGTGTGATATTGAGTTATTATATAATCTAGTCTTGGGTTCTAGATAGTTTATTATACCATATTGTTATTTGAATTGTGGGGCTATGAATAGGGAGTTGTGTAGGCAGGGGGAGATAGAATATAAGGAGTATTCCGAGGAGCATTGGGGTATTCTCCGGAGTAAGAGAAGGAGGGCTGTCGAATTAGCGAGACCTCTTATGGAGAGGGGCATTAAGATCTATATGTATGGAAGTTTGGCTAGAGGGGATGTCAAGCTTTCAAGTGATGTCGATTTGATTATTTTGAATCCCATTAATCCTGCTATTATCTTATCTTACTATAATGAATTCGGTATGTGTTGGAGACGTATATACATTGTGCAGGCCACTCCATCCCATACTCCTAAAGTATATTTATGGTTCGATGACGATGGTAAGGAGGTAGTGAGTTTTCCGCTGGCAATCCTTAGTAGCAGGGAGAGCGAGTTCTTCAAGTTTGGTGGACTATTAGAAGTAAATAATTCTAAGTCTAGAATGAGAGTTGGAGGTGTAGATAAGAGGTTAATGTATATCCGTCCCACCGATGTGGGTCACGTGGGTATGTGTATTCTCGGGAGGGAGGGGTGGGTGGCTGGTGAATTAGGTGTTAGTGAGGCTATCGTCAGGGAACGTGTGAATGTTCTAAGCAGGAGGGCGAGGCATGGTCGAACAGGCGTCTTCCTCGAGTATGAGGTTACTGGGGATATTATGGAGGCCGTAGAGGCCCTGGCTAAGAGGAACGAGTTTTTTGCTAAGAAGCTGGGGTTTTGATATACCTTCTTCATTTTAATTAGTTTGGTTTTCATAATCTTATTTTGGTGTTGAGAGGGTGGTTGATGGTTACTACCCTTACCTCATTAGGCCGGATGCATTAGATGTATGGATGGATCCTGAGGTGAGGAATAGGCTCTCCTGGTATTATGAGGTTATGAACGGATATAAACCGGCTAAATATTTGATTTGTAAACGGGTCGGCATTAATGAGGAATTGGATCTTGAATCTATGGGTGAGGAGGAGCTATGGAATCTCCATACCGGGATGCGAGACGAGTTCATTGATGTTTTTAGATGTATAAAGGATGGTGATATTAAGCTTTCTGACCTCGAAACTCCTAAGACATCCTTTTTGGATATCAAGATCGAGCTTGTTTATAGACTTATATCTCCGTGTAGGCTCTGTGAGCATAGGTGTGAGGTCGATAGGTTGGGTGGAAGGAGGGGATTCTGCGGTCTTGATTCGGTGGTGCGGGTTGGAAGCGCCTTCACTCATTTAGGCGAGGAGGCCCCTCTTGTTCCTTCAGGAACTATATTTTTCACCGGTTGTAGCCTTAAGTGTGTATTTTGTCAAAATTACGACATTAGTAGAGACCCATTTAATGGGGTTGTAGTTGATGCTCGCAAATTGGCTGATATTGCTTCCTCCCTATATAGGCGTGGAGTCCGTAACATTAATTATGTTGGGGGGAATCCAGATCAAAATCTCCACGTTATTATAGAATCCTTCCGATATATGACTGATAATGTCCCACTGTTGTGGAATAGCAACATGTATATGTCTAAAGAGTCTCTGGAGCTCTTGCTTGACCTTATTGATATTTGGCTTCCTGACTTCAAGTATGGAAATAATGACTGTGCATTTAGGTATAGTAGGATAGATAGGTACTTTGATGTTGTATCAAGGAATCATAAGAAGGTGTATGATTACGGCTCTGAGATAATTATAAGGCACTTGGTTATGCCTAATCATGTTGAGTGTTGTACTAAGAAAGTCTTAAAATGGATTGCCGATAATATCCCCCGGGTTCTAGTCAATATAATGGGTCAGTATCGTCCTGAATATATGGTTGTGCGTGATAGTGAGAGGTTCCGGGATATAGCTAGGAGACCCACTAGAGATGAGATGCGTGCCGCCTTCGAATATGCAGATAGACTTGGAATTGTGTATAAACCAGTTAGCTGAGGGTAAGCTAGTCTTTAATTCTCTCAATTTTTCTCAATAGGCTTTCCACAAGACTCTCACTTGGTTCACCTGCTCCTACCACCTTTGCTTTTGAGTTTGGCCAGATAACGTCCGCGACTTTGATAATTTTGTAGAGTATCCTGATTCGTGGTTCTTTATCCTCGACACCATCTACCTCTATATGTTCTATCTCGCCTGGTGTGAAGTTGGGATCCTCTAGGGTTATTTCTTTATCCCCTATTATAACCTTCTCTATGAATATATGGTCCCTATGGATGTTCTTTATGTCAAATGACAGTTTATCGCTGTCTTTATTGTAGTTAATAATCTTTATATGTTGCGGTTCATTTAACTCCCATCCATGGAAGTCGAGTCTCTCGCGGGGGAACTCCTCTAATAATTTATCTTCAATAAATACTGCCTCTTCATCTATAGGGAAGTCAACGTTATATACTGCTATAAAGTTTTGGGAGTATTCACGTAGTACTCCATTATAATATCTAACTACTCTATCTACATCATTGACTTGAACCTTAACCAACTTCCCAATACTATTCTCAAGCAATGCTTCATAGGATCCTACCTTCCCTATAGCAGCCTCTCCATATTTCTGGACCTCCTTGGAAATATCTGGGCTTATAGGCGCCATTTTAGCTATAGTAGATGTTAATACTCCGAAAGCCGCTTTTAATTTGTCTTTAACCAATGATAGGAAGTTTGACACTGATCTCCTGAATCGGCGAAGATGTCCTGGGTGAAAAATTTTTTCCAGCTCTTTTCTCTTTTCCAGTAACTCTTTTTCGGTTAGAAAATCTTCGAACCTGACTATTGCATATATGTCTTTTATATTTGACTTGTATATCTTTTTTGAGGCTTCAGTTGGTTCAGAGAAAGGATCATACTTTATTTTATCAAATTCTATATCTATCCTTCCTTCTTTTACGAGACGCTCATATATGTCCTTCGCTCTATCGAGATATTTCTTTTTGCCTGTTGTTCTATAAGCTCTTTTTAGATATGCGATTAATTTTATTGGGTTCTCGATGGCTTTTATTGAATAGTCGATCTCAAATGCTCCTTCTGATCTGGGTGGAATTCTTATCTTACCTAGGTAAGCCTCGTTAAGCCCGTTTTTGTCTATATCTTCGTAGAACAGAACAACCCAGTTATCTTTGAAGAGTTTTATGACTCTGTCTTGGGAAATCCTATCTACAATTAATCCGAGGATTACGCCTAATATGATTAGTATAAAGATGGGCATGAGAGAGTTGATATATGACATTATTAATTCGTTAATTGTGGCTTGGGTTTCTTGTTGAGCTTCTTGAAGTATCATTGTAGGATCGAAAATAGTTTTATACATAGGTAAATATACCTCCTCTCAACTATCCAACCAATTTTTATTCAATTTTTTCTCCTCCACTAATATATAAATGGATACTTAGGAAAATTTTTATTGGTGGGTCCTATGCCTATTGAGAAATCAATTACATATAGTAGTAGGGGAAGGATGGAGGTTAGATCGTATGTCGAGTCTGGGGAGTATGCTATGGTTGAGTATAGGGACCCGAAAACCCTGAAGGTCGTGGAAAATAAGTTCAAAATTTATCTTAAGAGCGAGGATGGTCGGATGAGAGGGTTTCTGTTCATACCCTTGAAAGGGAAGGGGCGATATCTGGTTATTGAGGATAAAGAGGTTAAAAAGGAGCTTTATGCCTATCTTCCTGAGGAGGATAGGGAAATTATTCTGTTCAAATAATAGTCTAAGTTGTATGACTTAATTAAGTTAAATTAAGGTTTATTAGAATTATATTAAGATATTTATATCTGGGGAAAGATATCGTTATATTTATCTGGGCAAGGTGGTTAGATGGAAGGTCCGATTATTGTGACTGAAGTTCCCGGTCCAAGATCACGGGAAATCATTGAGTTGAGGAGAAAGTATGTGCCTAATGGGATCTTCGAATATACTCCTATAGTCATTGATAAGGCTTCAGGGCCGTTTGTAGTTGATGTTGATGGAAACACTTATATTGATTTCGCTACGGGTATTGCTGTAACCAATTTGGGTCATGTGCCTCGTGTTGTATATGATGCTATAGTTGAACAAGCCTCTAGACTACTTCATACTTGTATTCATATTGCTAGTTATGAGTCATATCTTAGATTAGCTGAGAAGCTTGTCTCGATAGCACCTATCCGTAAGCCGGGTAAGGCCTTTTTCCTAAATAGTGGTGCTGAAGCCGTTGAGAATGCTGTTAAGATTGCCAGATACTATAGGAAGGCTATTGGAGTAATTACGTTTGAATATGCTTTTCATGGTAGGACCCTTTTGACGATGAGTCTCACGAGTAAGGTTAAGCCATATAAAGCTGGTTTTTTTGCCTATGCGCCCGGAATAATCCGTTTACCCTACCCCTATCCTTATAGATGTCCCTTCGGGTCTAAGGATGAGGAGCAGTGTGCCCAAGTAGCTTTAGAGTTTGTTGAGAGGGCTTTCAAGACATATATTGCCCCCGATGAGACTGCAGCTATTATATTTGAGCCCGTGGCTGGTGAGGGGGGTTATATTGTGCCTCCTAAGTCATTCGTTAAGGGGCTTAGGGAGATTGCCGACAAATACGGTATCTTGTTAATTGCTGATGAGATTCAGTCTGGTTTGGGTAGGACAGGTAGGCTGTTTGCTATTGAACATTTCGGTATAGAGGCAGATATGGTTACTGTAGCTAAGGCTATGGCATCTGGGCTACCTATATCGGCGGTGGTTGGTAGGGCGGAGGTTTTAGACTCTGTTCACACTGGAGGTATCGGTGGGACTTTTGGTGGTAATCCTGTCTCTGCGGCTGCCGCATTAGCATCGATCAATACTATAGAAGAGAGTCTGTCGCATGCAAGAAGGGTTGCTGAGGCGATGGATAGTAGGCTTAGGGAGATATATGAGAAGTATGAGGTGGTTGGTGAGGTTAGGGGGCTTGGACCTATGAAGGCTATCGAGATTGTTAGGGATAGGGCTAGTAAGAAACCTTGGAAAGAGTTGACTGAGAGAATTATAAGGAATGCTTTGGTTAGAGGTTTGATTATAATCTCGGCCGGAATATATGGAAACGTAATTAGACTAGTGCCACCTATAAATATAGAACTTGATATCCTGAATAGAGGCTTAGATATTCTCGACGAGTCTATTAGGATATCGTTAAGTGAAGTCAGCTAAAAACTTATTTCAATAATTTTTATAGCTCTTGAGGAACTTTTCTATTCTGTTGAGAGAATCTTCTATTTTTTCTTCTGAAATCGATGTCACTACTCTAAAGAATTCGGGATAATCCCCAAAGGCAGTGCCTGGTGCTACAGCCACACCAGTCTTCTCCAATAGTTCATACGCGAAATGGAACCCGTCTCTAAATTCACTTGGCGTCTTTATGAATATATAAAATGCTCCTTCAACCCTATGAAACTCAAATCCAAGTTCCCTCAAACCTCTCTCCATTAATCTAGTTCTCCTTCTATAAATCTCTCTATTTCTTTTAACTAATTCTTGCATTCCGATTGCCTTTAATGCTGCATATTGAATGAAGTCTGGAACATTTGTAAAGAGAAGCGTCATAACTTTAGCCAATTCATCCACTATATATCTCTCTGCTATTATCCAACCAACTCTAAACCCGGTCATGGCATATGCTTTGGAGAAGCTGAATATTCCTACAGCCTTTTCGTAACCAGTATTTAAGAAGCTGTAAAATTTAATATCGTCGTAAATTAAGTTATAGTAGATCTCGTCTGCAAATATGTAGGCCCCTTTATCCATGCTTATTTCTGTAATCGCTTCTATATCTTCTTTTGGTAGGACCTTTCCTGTCGGATTCGAAGGGTTTATTATAACTATCGCATCATAATTGATTTCTTTTAGCCATTCAAGATTTTCGCTTGATGGTCTCCACATGTTTTCATATACCAATTTCATTATTGTATATTTATAGCCGAATTTGTTTAGCATATATAAGTAGACTCCCCATGTTGGGGTAACCATTACTATTCGGGAGTTTTTATTTAGTAGAGCGGTTGAAAGGAGAAAGATTGATGTTTTGGAGCCGGGTAGAAGAATTATGTTATCCATCGTTGTGTTTATATTTAATTCGGTGTTTATGTGTTGCGATATTGCTTCTCTTAGACTGTCTATTCCTCTTATGTTTCCGTAATGAGTGTGTCCGGCGAGGGCTGCTCGATACATCTCGTCTATTATCGCTTTATCTGTTGTTAAGTCGGGGTCTCCAACCGAGAGAAGGATGATATCTTTCCCTTGCTTCCTCATCTGTTTAGCCTTATTCTGTATATAATAGTGGGGTGGTATCTCTGGCTTATCCATCGGATGCACCTTCCTAGTCCTCAGTAAAAATTTTAGGCATTTATGGATATAATAATGTATTGATACGAGTATTCTGATTTATGGGTGGAGAGTTGAGGATTGGAAAAAGGGTAGGAGGAATTTTATCTCCTGGTGACGATGTACCTTGAGAATAGTCTTCTGAAATCGCTGTTTGTAATTATTGGTTTTCCATCGTCTCTGGCTATTTTTTGTTTGGCAGGAGGTAACTCGGTATAGTTTGGTATTTGGGTGTTCAGTCTCTCACCAAATTCAGGAACTGCTTTATTATGATAAAATACTCCAATAGGTATTTTATCTCCCCATTCGAGTGATTTTTCAATAGCTTTTTTTATTTTTTCTTCAATGGTTTCTGTGGGTGTTCCGGGTTCAACTACTGGATCCCATCCATTCTTCTCAAGGATATACATTCTTTCTTTAAAGAAGTCTTTCGTGTATATGTCGTTATAGACTACACAGGGTTGTAATACATCTATAAAGGCTGTTCCTTTGTGGTTGATGGCCATCTTGAGTGTCTCGACATAATGTTTAATGTTCAGAGAGTATGTTCTGGCTACAAATGTGTATCCAGATGCGATGGCTAGTGCTATTGGATTGACAGCGTCTTGTATGTTTGGTTGGGGTAGTGCCTTTGTCTTCAATCCTCTAAATAGGGTGGGGGAGGCTTGGCCCTTTGTTAGGCCGTAAACGCCATTATTATGCATGACTACTGTTATATCCAAGTTTCTTCTTCCAAGGGCTATGAAGTGACCGGCTCCAATTCCTAAGAGATCACCGTCCCCGCCGTGGACTATTACGGTTAACTCTGGGTTTGCAATCTTTATGCCTGTAGCGAAGGGTATGGCTCTTCCATGTAGGGTATGTACTCCATTAACATTTATGAAGTGGGACGTTTTTCCTGAACATCCTATACCTGATACTACAACCGTCTTATTTGGTTCTAGGTTTAATTCTGCTATAGCCCTTTGGGTCGCGTTTAATATTCCGAAATTACCACATCCTGGGCACCAGTCTACCCATACTTCCGTTCTTAAGGCTTTTATATCAACTACCATAGGTCAAAACCACCTCCTTCTTATTCCTATTATTTAGCAGATCCCTTAGTGCCTCCAACAGCTCGTGTAGATATATTGGGCGCCCCGTGTACTTCTTGATCCCTCTGTCAATTCTTATCCCGGTGAAGAGTGATGTTGCTTTGGCTGCCTGCAGCATTATGTTGTTCTCCACTGCAATTATATTGTTTCTGTCTACTTTGTTCAATATATTTACTATGTCTTCTTCTGGGAATGGCATGAACATCTTCAGATGTAGGTATCCGGCCTTATATCCTTCCTTTTCCAAGTGTTTGATAGCTGATATACTTACATGTTTAACAAAGCCCCATCCAAGTAGAATGACTTCTGGGTTTTCCGGCCCGTAATATCTGTACATGTATTTTTTGGGTGTTTCCTTAATTATTAATTCTAATTTCTCCATCCTCTTTCTATACATTCTCTCTCTTAGTATAGGGTCCTCGGTATTATGCCCTTCCTCATTATGCTCGTTTCCCGTATGCCACATGATTACATCGTCCCCTAAAAATGCCCTTGGGGAGATGGTCTTTGATGTGTCGAATCTTACGTAGTCTCCATTTCCATTATAAATTATTCCTCGGTCTATCGTGAATTGATCTATATCTGGGACTCTAATTGTGGCTATGGAATTAGCCAGATACTTGTCTAGTAAGTGGATAACTGGCAGCTGATATTTCTCAGCCAAGTTGAATGCTATGATCGAGTCTTCAAATGCTTCTTCATGGTCTCCAGATGCAAGTACTACCCGGGGGAACTCGCCATGTGATGCAAACATCGTGAAGAGTAGATCCGACTGTCCTCCTCGTGTAGGTAAGCCTGTTGCTGGCCCGCCTCTTTGGTAATATGTTATTACTAGTGGGACCTCGCTATTCCCGGCCCAGCCTAGGGCTTCTACCATTAGGCTGAACCCAGGGCCACTTGTGGCTGTGGCTGTTCTTACCCCAGTTAAAGCGCCACCGATTGCTGCTGCGATGGCGGCTAATTCATCTTCGGTTTGGAATACAACTACTCCTCCTTTATCGTCCCCTAGATTCTGGTTTGCCTCGATGAAGAAGCTTTCATCTGCGGCTGGTGTGATGGGATAGTAGCTTTGGAACCTTAGTCCACCCACTACTTTGCCCATGGCCACGATATCGTTTCCACTTACGACCATTATCTCCTTCATATCCAATGTGGGTTTTGGTAGTTTGAGGGGTGAGCCATATACTGACTTGATATCTTCTGCTATAGTTGTAATTAAGAATACATTATGCTCTATAATTCTCTCTCTACCGTGGAACCTTCTTCTAACACCATATTCTATTGCTTCCGCGTCTATATCCATTAGTCCACTTATAACTCCCATGGGTATTGAGCTCATATATCGGGAGGCTAATGAGGCTGCAACCCCATACTTATCGACAAGTTTATCCAGGATTTCTTTATAATTCAATATTATTGTATTTATCTTAAGGTCGTCCTCTAAATATTGGACTAGGTCTCTAAGGATCGTGCTACCTACTCTATTTTTTAAGTCGTCCATTATCATTTGTTTTGTGAATCCTTCTATGGTGACGATTTTCTCTAGATTTGTATCGAGGCCTCTCTCGTCTAGCGCTATAAAGCCTTTCTCGTCTATGTCGTTATAGTGGTGGAAAAGGGTCTCGGCATCTATGGCCGTTAATAGTTTTACGGGATATGAGAGGTCGTAGGGAACCCTTGCGGGAGATACTTTCATGTGTATGTAGCTATGTTTGCCTGTGATATTGCTATAATATTCTCTATCCGAGATTACTCCATAACCTATATATGCTAATGAGGATGTCAGTATCTGGCCTGTTGTGTCTAGCCCGGAGCCTTGGGGCCCACCTATCATAAGTTCGAGTTCTTTATCCATCTAATCGCCTCCTAATACTTAAGTCTTATAATAAATAAATTAGGTCATATAAAGAGTAGGAATATTAATAAATTAACATTTATTATAACCATTGGGTGAAAAATATATAACATTGTTAATATCGATTTAATTATGTCCCGCTTCTCCGAAAAATATTTATTCCCCATTGTCGAGATATGTTTATTATGACTAGATACATATTTGTGACTGGTGGTGTGGTTTCCGGGCTTGGAAAGGGGGTTATTACGGCCTCCATAGGAAAGATCCTAAAGAGTAGGGGGTTTAGTGTAACTGCCATCAAGATTGATCCTTATTTAAATTATGATGCTGGTACTCTAAGACCTACTGAACATGGGGAGGTATGGGTTACTGAGGATGGTGGTGAGATTGATCAAGACTTGGGTCATTATGAACGCTTCTTAGATATTACTTTGTCTAGAGATCATAATATCACTAGTGGGAAGATATATTACTCTGTTATTGAGAAGGAGCGCAGGGGGAGATATCTGGGGCAGACTGTACAGCCTATTCCCCATGTAACTGATGAGATTAAGAGTTGGATTTATAGGGTTTCCAAGAAGAGTGCATGTGATTTTACCTTGGTGGAGATTGGTGGTGTTGTAGGGGATTACGAGAATATTCTTTTTTTAGAGGCGGCTAGACAGATGAGGATGGAGAATCCTGGTAGGGTTCTCTTTGTACATGTTGCATATGTTCCGATTCTTAGGTCTCTCGGGGAGATGAAGACGAAGCCCGTGCAGCACTCGGTTAAGGAGCTTAGAACGATTGGTATTCAGCCCGATTTTATTGTTGCTAGGTCGGAGGGGGAGTTGGATGATGTTAGGAGGGCGAAGATATCTCTTTTCACTAATGTTGAGGAGAGGGATATTTTCTCGGCACCAGACCTTGAGGTTGTTTATGAACTTCCACTTATTTTTGAGAAGATGGGGTTTGGCGATAGGATTTTAGAGAAGTTTGGTCTTAAGTCTGTTAAGAAGGATCTCAGTGAGTGGGAGCGATTTGTGGATGTTCTGAAAAATTCGGATAGGGTTGTTGTGGTGGGTATTGTCGGAAAATATTTTAGGACGGGTAAATATAACTTGCCTGATGCATATATATCTGTCATTGAGGCGGTTAAGCATGCTGCTGCGTCTCTAGGTTTCAGGCCCAGGTTTCAGTATATTAACTCAGTGGATATTGAGGATAATCCGAAGTTATTGGACTTGCTTGCCGACGTTGATTGTGTCATTATACCAGGTGGCTTTGGTGCTACTGGAGTAGAGGGTAAGATGATGGCCATTAGGTATGCCCGTGAGAATAAGATCCCTATTCTTGGGTTATGCTATGGTTTTCAATTGATGGTCGTCGAGTTTTCACGAAATGTTGTTGGGTTGAAGGGTGCCCATACCACGGAGGTAGATAGAAATACTCCGCATCCAGTGATAACTATTCTGCCAGAGCAGATGAAGCTTTTGAGAGAGAGTAGATATGGAGGTACGATGAGACTGGGTGCACACAAAGTGATTATAAAAGAGGGAACTCTAGCTCACAAGGTATATGGAAGGACGGAGATATACGAGAGATTTAGGCATAGATATGAAGTTAATCCCGATTATGTCGATCTATTGGAGAGGAGTGGTTTCATCTTCTCGGGTATGTCTGAGGATGGCATTAAGCAGTTAGGTGAGTTAAGGCAAGATATCCATCCATTCTTTATGGGAAGTCAATTCCATCCGGAATTTACTTCTAGACCTCTTAAGCCTAATCCCTTATTTAGAGCATTGATTGAGCATGCGGTTCAGGACGGTTAAGATTAATAACCCTCCACCCACATAATAAATTAATTTTTATAATGCATTTCTTGTTTTAATTGGTTGGGTGTCTTCTAATGAAGATGTGGTCTATATTATACTACCTCAGGAATGATGTTAGTGTTTTGATTAGGAATATGGAGGTTAGGGGGTTATCCCCTGAGCCTATATATAAGGCTGTTGAGTTGGATAGACGTGTTAGACAGCTTGGTATTGAGCTTGATGAGTTACGCCATAAGAGGAATTTGATAAATAAGCAGATACCTAAGACTTCTCCTGAGGAAAGGGTTAAGTTAATTAGTGAAGCTAGGGCTCTCTCTAAGTTGATTGAGGATAAAGAGGCAGTCTATAATAAGGTGCGAAGTGAGTTGGATGAGATATTGCTGAGTATACCAAATATCTTGCATCCGGATGTTCCTATTGGGGAGGATGAGAGTAATAATAAACCTCTTCGTTATTGGGGTAGGCCCAAGGTAATGCGTAAACATTTGGACGTTTTTCTTAAGGAGATTGAGGGGTTCAATGTTGAGTATGATGTTATCGATTATGAGATTGTGGGGCACGCCGATTACGGGGACCAAACCCATTTAACCGATACGGCAAGAGCAGCCAAAGTCGCTGGTTCACGGTTCTATTATATGTTGGGAGACTTGGTTTACCTCCAAATGGCCCTAATTAATTATGCGACCGATTTCCTGACATCAAAAGGATATATCCCTGTTTACCCTCCCCCACTAATGAACAAGAAGGCTTACATGGGTGTTACCAGTCTGGCAGATTTTGAAGATGCTATCTATAAGCTTGAAGGTGAGGACCTTTACTTGATTGCGACCAGTGAGCATCCAATGGCTGCAATGTATATGAACGAAGTCTTGGAGATTGGCGAGCTTCCAATAAAGCTTATGGGTTTCAGCCCTTGTTTCAGGAAGGAGGCTGGGGCTCATGGAAAGGATACCAAGGGTATATTTAGGGTCCACAATTTCGACAAGATAGAGCAGTTTATATTCTGTCATCCAGACGAGTCCTGGGAGTATCATGAGGAGATTATTCGAAATGCAGAGGAGCTGTTTAGAGGTTTGGAGATCCCCTATCGAGTAGTAGATATCTGTACTGGTGATATTGGTGTTGTGGCGGCTAGAAAATATGATTTAGAGGCTTGGATGCCGGCGCAGGGCAAGTTTAGGGAGATGGTTTCGGCATCCAATTGTACTGATTGGCAGAGTTATCGGTTAAATATTAGGTTTGCCAAGAAGCGTGGGCATCCATCGGAGGGCTTTGTACATACATTGAATTCGACTGGTTTAGCGATTCAAAGAACGATAACAGCTATCATTGAGAATCATCAGGATGAGGAGGGAAGGGTCAAGATTCCTAATGTATTGCGGAAATATCTATCTGTGTTTGATGGCGCTCCAAAAGATTATCTTAGGCCGGTGAACCTTCCTTGAGTTGTGCTGGTTTAGTTAGTTTATTATCAAGTGTCCATAGAATATTTATTTTTTAAATACAATCTGGCTGTTGGGTGGGTTAACTTATGATTCTGAGTGATCGGGATATCAGGAAGTACATCAAAGAGGGATTGCTGGGTATAGACCCTATCTTTCCAGATACGATTAGGGAGAACGGCGTCGACCTTAGGATAGGTGGGGCAATAGCTAGATTACGCAACGCCGGTAGGCCTTTCGATCCACATGTGGATGATGCATCCGACTTTGTTGTGATCGAGGAAGGTAAGAAGTTTATTATATATCCGAATGAACATGTATTGCTCCATACACTTGAGTATATTAAGATGCCGGAGGATCTTATGGCATTCGTCAATTTGAGGAGTAGTTATGCTAGGATAGGGTTAATCATTCCGCCGACGATAGTCGATGCGAATTTCGAGGGGGAATTAACTATTGAGTTAATTGGAGGTAATTTTCCTGTGGTTCTTCATAAGGGTGACCGGTTTCTTCATCTTATATTTGCCAAGTTGAGTTCCAAGCCTGAGAAACCTTATAGTGGAAAGTATCAAGGGCAACGGGGTATCCAAATACCTATCTTTAAGAAGGCTTCTCAGTCTCCTCACTCCTCTCCATAGTGAGTGAAAGTAGGAGCGTTCTTATTATAGATATTGCTCCTCCAAGTATAAGTATTCCCACTGCTAGGCTAGCGACCCCGGCGACAACCGCATATTTTCCTGGCATCATTAAGTCTATTCCCCAGAGTATGAAGTAAATTGCTATTACTATTAAGGCGATCGCTATTATCTCTGCAATGATGTGAATTTTCTTGGCCATATAGTATAATTATTGGTTTCCACCCGTAATTAAGTTAGAGTCATTATCTCCTTGTTTTTAATATATGGTTGAGCTTGGATATTGAGTATGTAAATATCACACCTCCTACGATGGCTTCTACCACCCTAATCACTACTATATTTACAGGATATAGAATGGAGTGGAATAGTATTAGGATAGATATGGTTAGTGTCAGTACAGTAGCTATTATGGATAAAGTGCTTGTCATCCTTAATAATTACTAGAAGATGAGATACATAATAAATCTGATAAAGGCTTCTATTCTCTCCTTTAAAGTGCTGATTAAATATCCGGGATTTAGGTTTGAGAGGTATTCATCCAATCTGGTTATGGGTGCCTTCCATCTAAAAGTTATTAAATTTCTGATGGATGTTACTATAATTTCGATTATCGTGTTTGGTTGTCTCCACAACACGGCCACGATCGGGACTAATATTGTGAGAATTAGTATGATTCCTATAAATATGTATTTATTAACGCTTAGGGCCCCGCCTATTTCTTTACTCATCATTTTCCTGTATTCCTGGGTCATTATCTCCTTAGCCTGATTTCTACTTTTTGTTATGTATAAGACCACAGGTTCTACTAAATTATAGAGGAAGTATGTGATTATGCCTAGGGACATTATATATATGAAGACACGGCCGACGCTCGATGTAACATATATATTGATCAATTCTCTTATTTCGGGTGCACTATAGGTTGAGAGGTTTATCATCGTGTCAACCAAATAATCTGCCAGTGTTACTATTGCTATAGCAGATATTATGACTGTGAAGGCATATAGGGAGAGGTCTATTGTTGTAATGATTGGTCTCCAAGTGGTTCTTTTTGATATTCTACGGTATGTAAAGATTGGTCGGAAAAATTCTAGTAATGAGAGTAGTATTGTGGTTAAGGCTAGGTCTAGGGCCGCATTATTGAGTAGTGTGCTTACTGTGCTGGTTGCGAGGAGTTGGGAAGTATAGGTAATCCACAAAATAGAGATATAAAAGCTGTATACTAGCGTCACCCCGATCATCAAATATATGACTCTGTTTTTATATATGCTATACAATGCAAGCATTAAAGCTAATGCCAGTATAGAGAGGTATACAGATGTCCAATTGTTCAGAAATAGTTTGAATATTATATTTAATATTGTAGGTACCTCTCCGAACTTTTCTATTGGAAGGTTTTTTAGAATGGATACGATGGCGTTTGTCTGAGTTACATAGGGTTGGAGCTTAGCGAATGATGCTGCGAATGCAATTAGTAGAACTACTCTGTATCTTGATCTTACTAGGATTTCCATTAGTCTCTTTTCATCTAGATTTATCATACTATGATCATCCTCCTATATTCCTCTATTTTTAACATTATGTATGGAATTAAGTCTTTGGGTCCAACATTTACTACAGGTACTCCTGTCTTGAATAGTTTGTCTATCATTTTTTTCCTTTCCTGCATCGATATATATCCAATTACTTTGTATATTGCTGCGTCTATGCCTTTGAGTAGTCTTGCTTCAAATAGTACTGTGAGTGGTGAGACCACTACTAATTCGTGTCTCATGCTCCTCAGTATCTTAGATAGTTCGATTATGTTGTCGATGATTCCGGGTGTTTCTAAGTCACTTATAAGAATAAATAGTGTTTTGTCTCTCAAGTTTAGTTTTTCTAGGCCGATTCCTAGCTCGTCTATACTCCATTCTCCACCTTCGACAGTAGGAGGGTATACTGGTATTTTGGATAATTTTCTTAGGATGTTTTGAAGAAGTGTCTCTGAAGCCATAGTTACTGGTATTACGTCTACCCCGTAGCTGCTTAGAATAATGAGCCCCACATTATCTCTTCTGGATATTGCATAGTTTATTATATAGGCTATTGTTCTTGAAGCGTGGTCTATCTTTCTTAATCCTAATTCTCCTATAAACATGTTTTTGGACAGGTCGAGAATAAGTACTATGTTGTTCTTCCTTTCTAGTTCATATTCTCTTATCATTAATTTGTTGAGTTTTGCTGTTGCTTTCCAATCAACTCTTCTAATCTCATCCCCTGGCACGTATTCCCTTATGTCTCGGAAGTCAGTACTAAAACCACTGTGAGGGACTTTCTGTGCACCTAACTCGAGTTTATATCCACGGGCTAATGCCTCTTCAATATTAATTTTAGGCAACGATGGCATTACCCCGATAAAGGATGAATCTATGTGGGAGTATGTGGCTTCTGTATAATAAAAGCCTAGTATATCCAACTTTCTGAGTATTATGGTTCCGAATTCATGCCTACCTATCCCCTTAGCCTTGAGTTTATAGGTTACCTGTACCTGCGATTTTGGAGGTATCTGTATGAGTCCTGTGTTGAATCCATCTATTTTTGTTAATGTTTCTGGGTAATGTTCCTCAATAACTATATTGTATAACCCGATGGGTGTCGGGTTTTTAATTATTATCTTCACACTAATTGCTTCATTTTCATACACACTACGAGGTATTATCCTCCTAATCTCAAGTCTCTCGAATGCGTAGCTTCTTGCTCTGTTTACTATCCATCCACTTATCACCAGTCCAATCAATAGGAATGGCATGTAGAGGCTGCTTATGGAAACTTTCTTCCATGGTTGTATAATATTAACTATGAGGAGTAATGATGCTATTAGGATTATTATCTTTGCTCTAGTAGTTAAGCCAAATGATATTGTTTTCTTCATACTGGAACACTTACTTGTTTTAGGGTGTCGTCTATAACGTCTATAGGCGTGATACCCTTGAATATCGCCTCTGGTGTCAATATTATTCTATGGTTAAGTACTGGTTTTAGTATTCTCTTTATATCTTCTGGGGTTACGAAATCCCTTCTGTTCATTAATGCAAAGGCCTTTGATGCCTTTGTAACATAAATCCCTCCTCTGGGACTTATACCCCATTTAACCCTATCATCCTGGTCTATGGTCTTTATTATGTCCGCAATATACTCCAGCAAGTCTTTGGATATTGTTACATTGTCTATCATGCGTTGGGCCTCTAGAATATCTTCCTTGGAAATCACTTTCTCTACGGTATACTTGGTGTATCCTCCGTACATGGTCATTATACTTACATAATCCTCTTTGGATGGATAGTTTATTATAGATTTAATTAGGAATCTATCGAGCTGGGCTGATGGTAAGGGGTAGGTTCCTTCAACCTCGACTGGGTTCTCCGTAGCTATCACTAGGAAGGGTTCAGGCAGTTTATATGTCTCTCCTTCTATAGTTACCTGCCTTTCCTGCATCGCTTCAAGGAGAGCCGATTGGGTTTTTGGGCTAGCTCTATTTATCTCGTCTGCCAAAACTAGATTTGCAAAGATCGGTCCTTTCTTTGTCACAAACTTCCCGTCCACTTGATTATATATCCTTACACCTATTATGTCGGCTGGTAAAAGATCCGGGGTAAACTGTATCCTGCGGAAAGTGAGGTCTAGAGAGGATGCTACAGTTTTGGCCAATGTTGTTTTCGCTATCCCCGGTGGCCCTTCTAGAAGTATATGCCCTTCACAGAGGAGTGAGATGAATATCTCCTCAAGTACCTTATCCATTCCCACTATTACTTTATGCACCTCATTCTTCAGCTTAGTCCACACATCATATACGAATTCAATATCATTTGAAGGCATCTTCTATACCACTCTCCACATCACTTGATATAAAACCATATCCCAATCTGCTAAATATATAATCGGCCTCCTTAGAGAGTTTCTTGAACTCTCTACTCCAAGATATTACTATAGGGAAGAACCGGGCCTCCAAAATTTTCTTTTTAAGTGTCTCAAGTCTTACACATATTTTTAGTAATCTATCTCTATCTATATCGTATCTTCTTAGGGTTTCTTCATCAAGGGCGCCTTTTGTAGCTATCTCTCCCACCGTCATTCTAAGCTTGTCTTCAAGGATATAATTTAATAGGTCGTATAATCCGGTTATTAGCTCCCTGTACCTCTCTTTTATTACTCCACCCCTTCCCAGTTCTTTCATGAAGCTGCTTTCATAAACAAGTAGTCTCTCAACGACTTCCTCTGCCTCCCTTTCCCTTACTGCTTTGACTCTAACTTTCCTTTTTAAATATAAATAGGTGGAAGGGAGCCAGAAGAGAAGAAGAAGTGTAAGGCCGATGGGTGATATGCTAGATAGGTATTGGTTGTAATTATCCATTATTGACTTGGATGTGTTGATAACTATATCTAGCACCATTCTTCCAAGTCTAGGAACAGGCTGTTTAATAATCAATGGCGTATAATGTTGATCATCGAAAATTATATTTCCCCTTTTATTATATGAAAGCCATGATATGACTTCCCGGTGGAATCGGTAATATACCGAGGTTGGATTATTTATATCAATATACTGGTTTGTGAATATGCTTGTATCAGCAATCAGATATACCCTATATTCTCCATTATCTAAATATGCGGAATATATGAATATAGAGTAATCTGTGATGTTGATGGAAAGGGTTTCCGTAGGGCTCTTAGTTTGTAGGTAATCGTAGCTGGGCGTCATTAAATATCCTTTGACTTTGAATTCTCCCAACTTGTTTATATAAGATGAGAGGGATGGTATTAGACTATATAGGTTCGAGTTTCCAGTATTTCTTGCCGAAGTATAAAATTGTATAATAAATCTTCTTAATGAGTCGATATCTGTATTGTTACCGATCCTGTCCAATTTGAATTCATTATCCATAGAGGATACAAGTGCCCTTTGGGCCATTAGGTATATTGAGCTAATAATTCCCTTTGAGCTCGGAGCACTCTCAGTCTCGTTATTTCCGTAGAGGCGTTGGTAATAAAGCTTTAAATATTTAGCGTCTATAGAGGCATGAAACAGTTTTCTAAGTATATTGTTTACTGTCCCTAACTCATCCGCAATTAGTAATGAACCTCCTCTACTTAAGAAGCTTTCTATAGCCTTGATTTCTTCTGTATTTAATTCTATGTCCGGGCCGATGAGTATATATACATCCCCTTTTCCATATCTATATAAATCTATCGCCCCGCCAAACTCTATTTCATATCCCCAATTTCTCAAAAGTTCGACATATTTACTTGTACCTAATCGATCTGAGTTTTTGGGACTAAGAGTTGTTGCATAGTTCTTAACCGATATTGTCTTTGGAGGGGCGTATATCATACCAAGAAA
This sequence comes from Nitrososphaeria archaeon, assembly GCA_027047855.1. Classification (GTDB taxonomy): domain Archaea; phylum Thermoproteota; class Nitrososphaeria; order Geothermarchaeales; family JDFR-13; genus WAMZ01. The sequence continues at coordinate 11,510 of JALTTZ010000140.1, read as the reverse complement.
GAGAAGGACGAGAATTAATAGTATTAAGTTTCTTTTATTGATCAATTTTGCTCTTCCCCTCTCCAGTAAGCTCTATAAATATCTCGGACACCTCCTTTTCTTCAGTCTTGCTGATCTTTTTGTTTCCATATCGTATTTTCTCAAATAGAGTGGCTATCCTTATTCCGACACCTCTTAACCGACTATCCCTCAGTCTATATGCATGTTCTAAGGGGCCTTCGTAATCCTTTTTACTCTCACCTATCTCATCGCATTTGTTTAGAAATTGGTAGTATGTTCGTATTACTGGATCTTTGGCGTTAATCTCCCCTGTCTTCTTTATCGCAACTACTCTACCAATTTTTATCATACCTGACGATATCCTTTGCCTTATTCTTCTATCTCGGAGTATATATAGGCCCGTTAATAATAGAGATAGACCTATAAGCCAGTATAGGTAATTAGTGTTGATAGAGGGCATCGATGGTGTCGGTATAGTAGGAATATTAAATTCAGTGGTTGTGGGGTTTAAGGGCGTTTCTCCCGTTGAGGGAATATCGATGCTGCTTGGTTCTATGTTATTGATATCTATGTTTGTTGTAAATATCTTGGTTAAATCGGTGCCGTTTTGGTTAAAATACATGTAGTTAACAAGGTCTTCATTTAGTATATCAACTAGTTTGCTATATTCTTCGGGATCTATATTCTTAAGTAACCTGCTTATTGTTTCAAGGTCGTTTTCAATTGCCATATATTTACGTCTGGCATCGAGGAGGTCTCCACTCAGTAATTCAAGCTGGATATCATTAATTTTACCTGCTAAAGTAGAATTATATTTAGAAACTATGTTCTTAAGTTCCTCAAGTCTTTGAAGTAAGTATAGAATATTGTCTGGTATGGTTTGGTTTGTGATAGTATAGTTTCCACTTCCTTCCTCCCCAATTATTAGGTTTCTGGGTACTGCGTGGGTTAGGGGAAGGGTATTTGATATATAGAAAAGGCTAACAGCAAAGGTAAATAATATAATTGTAGCGAGTTTTACTAACCGATTATTCATTCCCAAAATTCATAATAGTGTTATCAAGTAATTTAATTAATTGTCTTTTAGCCAAACATTTTTCTTTTAACTTCGTTAGCTTTTATGTGTGCGAGTCTCGTAGGTTCTGGTGTACTATCCCTGAGTACATGCAAGACTATTTTTATAGCTGAGGATAAGGATACTTTATGGCCTATAGATATATATAATTTTTCCGAGACCTTATACCCTACTTTACGTCCCCCTAGATAGATATATCCCTCTTTATCTGGCTTTCCGACTAGGGGTGACTTGGCTACTCCTATTGTTGGCAGATCTAGCACTACACCTAAGTGTGATGCTGCACCGAATCCTCTTGGGTGTATCAATCCATGGGAATCCACCAAAACAACATCGGGTTTTATTGGTAATTTTAGGATGGCCCCCGCCATGGGTTCTATCTCTCTGAATGCAAGGTATGTGGGTATATATGGAACTTTAGATTTAGTTATGTATATTCCATAGTCAATCAGTTGGATATCATCATAGGTTAGTATCGTGGCAACTCCTATTGAGTATCCCTTCTTATATGCCACATCCACTCCGCCAATATATCTAATCGGCTTGGGATACTCGTCTGAAGTCTTGACGAGTTGAGATAGTTTTTTCTGTAGGTAGGCTGCTTTTTTCAGATCGAGTCTGACCATCGCCAAATTAAATATTAGCAATTCTTAGAATATAACCTATTTTAATAAATTATTTAATGTGTTTTGTTTTCCATGTATTAGGTGGTGGCTCAATTGTGATCCGGGTCAGGGTTTATGGGTCTCTCAGAGACCTGCTCGGTAAGCCTTTTGTAGATATTGATGCTCGGGAAGGGATGCTTAAAGAGATATTCTCAATGGTATATCTTGTCGATGGAAGAACTTTATATGATTTCATTTCTGATGGAGATAACATTAGGCGTCCCTATAGAGTCTTTATTGACGGTAAGTTAGTGGAATCGACTGGGGGTCTTACGGTTAGAGTTGGGGATGGTGCTGAGATAGTTGTCACTCCCCCTGTCTCAGCGGGATCTGGTATGGTTGACATCTCGGGGAAGGATATGATATTTAGGGAGGCTGAGGCTAAAGGTAGAATTAAACTGAAGCCCGAGACAGTAAAGCTTATTAGGGAGGGGAAAGTTGAGAAAGGTGATGTTTTTGAGGCCGCGAAGATAGCAGCTATCAATGCAGTAAAGAATACTCCTAATATACTCCCCTACTGCCATCCCATATCTATAACACATGTAGGTTTTGGAATGAATATTTATCACGAGTATATCGAGGTTGTGGTCAATGTTAAGGCGTATGAACGGACTGGAGTTGAGATGGAGGCATTGACTGGTGTCGCTGCCGCATTGCTAACTATATGGGATATGGTTAAGAAGTATGAGAAGGATAGCAGCGGTAATTATCCACATACCGCGATCCACGATATCATAGTTGTTAGGAAGATAAAGAGGGGTGCCGATTGATGCATCACGAGGAAGCTAGACTGGGGTATGAACCCTTGGTAGGCATTATAACAATTAGTGAGAGTAGATATACTTCATATATTCGTGGACAAGAGTTTAACGACCCATCTGGAGACATAGCCCAAAATATCCTTAAAGAATTAGGACTTACGAAGGTAAAGAGGGTGCTTGTGGGAGATAAAGCATGGATGATTAAGTACGCTATCGACAAATTGATAACTGAGGGATGTGAAATTATAATACTTATTGGTGGTACCGGCTTATCAAAGGGGGATGTGACAACCGAGGTCCTAAATTATATATTGGATCGTAAGCTCGAGACCTACTCCATAATTTACAGTAATTTGTCTTTTGAGGAGATTGGAAGTAGGGTTTTATCTTCACGTCCCTTAGCTGGATTCTATAGAGATGCTTTGATCATATCTTCTCCCGGCAGTCCAAAGGCTGTGGAACTAATATTAAAGAATGTTTTAAAAAGAGAGTATATTCACTTATTATGGTTAAATAAATTTACTAGAATTTAGACTAAGATTTAATTAAATAGGTTTAGTATAAAGATTATTTAATGAAGGTTTTTCTTTGGTGTCTGTTATGATTCCTGGTTATGCGGGTAAAGTTCTTCACATTGATTTGACCAAGGGTAGTGTTAGGAAGCTAAGGCTGAGGAAATCCTTTATAAAATCCTACATTGGTGGTAAGGGGTTCGGTGCACGTTTCCTCTACGATATGGTAACTCCGAGGATTAATCCTTTAAGTCCCAGTAACCCACTGATGTTCTTTACTGGTCCTGTCACTGCTACAGGGGCTCCAGCATCTGCTAGGGATGTAGTAGTCACCAAGAGCCCAAAAACAGGGACTTTTCTAGACTCCAATTCTGGTGGCTTCTGGGGGTGTTGGCTAAAAATTGCTGGTTATGATGGCTTGATAATTACTGGTAGGGCCCAAAAATTGAGTTATATTTATATAAATGATGGTTCGGTAGAGATCAGGGACGCCACAGGATTAAAGGGCTTCGGTGTATACGCCACAACCGAGGCTTTGGTTAAGGAGGTAGGTGATAAGAATGCTAAAGTAGCTGCTATTGGTCCGGCGGGGGAAAATTTAGTTAAGTTGGCTGGTATAGTCAATGATTTGCATCATGTTCATGCTAGGGGTGGGCCGGGTGCAGTTATGGGAAGTAAGAATCTGAAGGCTATCGTTATCTCGGCAGAGCCTAGGAAGCCTAGGTTCGAGATAGCTGATAAGGATGGTTTTACAGATTATAATAGAAAGATAATTAAGGAAGTGGTTATGGGGCCCCCGGAGGAGTGGGCTAGGACGGATGGTACACCTATTATAGTAAGGTGGAGTAATGATGTAGGTGTACTGCCCACGAGGAATTTCCAGCAAGGGGTTTTTGAGGATGTTGACAAAATAGATGCCGAGGTTATGAGAAGTTTCAGAACGTCTAAAGGTGCTTGTTACAGATGTTCTATCGCATGTAGAAACTTAACTAAAATTAAGGATGACAAGTGGGGAGAGATTGAACTGGATGGTCCAGAATATGAGACGATTGCCCTCGGTGGCTCCAATACTGGGCTCAGCGATTTCAAGGCTATAATAGCGTGGAATAGTTTAGCTGATGATCTAGGGATGGATACAATATCTCTTGGTAATGTTACGGCTCTGGCGATGGAGGCATTTGAGAAGGGGTATTTAGACAAGGATGTACTTGGAGGTATGGAGTTAAGATTCGGAGATGCAGATGTACAGATGGAGCTAGCCAAAATGATAGCTTACCGTAAAGGTATCGGGGATGTTTTGGCCGAGGGCGCTAGGGAGTTCGTGGCTTGGCTAGGTGGAGATGCATATAAGTTGGCTATGGAGACTAAGGGTCTAGAGTATCCGGCATATGATCCTAGGGGAAGTATTGGTATGGCCCTAGCATACGCAACAGCGGATAGGGGTGCCTGCCACTTAAGAGCTTGGCCTATAGCGGCCGAGGCATTCGGAGATATGGATCCATTCACTACTGAGGGCAAAGCCAAACTCGTTATTGATATGCAGGACTTGAATGCGGTTAAGTGGAGCATGGTCTTCTGCGATTTCTTGGATGCCGATTACGAGTTAATCACCAACTATTTCAACCATGTAACTGGCCTGAATTATAAACCAGAGACCATGAAACTGATTGGTGAACGTATCAACAACCTAATCAGACTCTTCAATGTTAGGGAAGGGTTTAGCAGGAAAGATGATTATATACCATATAGGGTGGCTTATGAGGAAATGCCTGTTGGACCGAATAAAGGTTTCAGAGTTAAGCCCGAATTATTCAAGAGGATGCTTGATGAGTATTACAAACTACGCGGTTGGGACAGAAACGGTGTGCCGAAAAAAGGTAAGTTGAGGAAGTTAGGGCTAGGTAGAGACATCTCGAGGATGAATGTAAGTGGCATTATCTCCTGACCTTTTTTTATTTTATTTTCCTATCTCTTAATCTGGTATCAATTATGATTTGAATAATTCTATAGCTGGGGGTGATCATGTTTGAAGGTTATGGTTATTGGTGTAGGGAATGTAGGTAGAGTAATAGTAAAGGATCTTTTAGAGTTTGGTCGTAAAATTGATGGGGTGCTTGCCATTGACTATAATTACGAATCCCTGAAAAAATTAGCCTCGGAGGTTAATGATTCTAGACTTGAAATAGCTAAAGGAGATATAAGGGATATAGATTCCATGGCATCCCATATGAAGAAGGTGGATGTTGTAGTTAATTCTGCGTGGTATGAATATAACTTGCATGCTATAAAGGCGGCAATTAAAGCTGGTAGAGATCTCGCTGACTTGGGGGGACTTTATTGGATGACTAGGAAAGAATTGGAGATGGATGAAGAGGTGAGAAAGGCTGGAATTACTGTCTTGATTGGTGTAGGAGATGATCCTGGGACTTCAAATGTATTGGTTTCATATGGTGCAAAAAAGATGGACGAAGTTGAAGAGATACATATAAGGTGGGGGAGCCATTCTGAGAGTGAGGCTTCTCCATTCGGATTCAGTGTACTAACTGTATTGGATGAGGCGACCATGCCGGCTGTTCTGTATATAAATGGGAAGTTGGTGGAAGCACCTCCATTGAGTTATCCTGAAATTACTTATTTTCCTGAGCCGATTGGCTATAAGAAAACGTATGCTATTATACATAGTGAGTTAGCTACTCTTCCATATACTATACAGGGGGTGAAAACTGTAACATATAAAGATACTTGGGACGATACATTCTTCCCTATACTTGATTTTATGAAGAGTATCGGGTTAACATCTAGAGAGCCAGTAAAAATAGATGGCGTGAATATCTCCCCCCAGAAGTTGATCGCTGCACTGACTAAACCTAGTGAACCTAAGGATGTTATCGGGTCTCTAAAAGTTGAACTTAGAGGATTCATTGATGGTAAGCGGTCTAAACTCGTTTACTATCTTGGACCAGTAGGATATTATGAAAAGTGGAGTGCTGGTGTAACCGCATTCACTACTGGTGTGGGTGCAAGTATAGGTGTACAAATACTTGGTGAGGGCATGGTTAGCAAGAAAGGCGTCGTACCTCCGGAGCTCATTGATGCACCCAAAGTTTGGATCGAAGAGTTAGGCAGAAGAGGAATCGCCGTACTTGAAGAAAAGACAGATATAGAGGAATTAACTTGATTTAATATCTTTTTATAAATAATAGACGAACTAATATGTGAAGGATTGAACATTAAACCAATAATTACCTTTTTTTGTGAGATAATATCCAGTTTATAGTAGTTAGATTTAAATGTGTTGACTCTAATATATAAAATTATTAACCCCCGTAATGATATATTATAATTGTGTTTTGAGGTGTATTTAGGCCTTGTGCGATGAGGATGATTCGTCGGGCAATATGCCTGGCTTTTCTCTGCTATGTTTTTATGCTAGTTATCTAATTAGAGGCTATATTATTCCTCTCGTTTCAATAGAGGCTTGAGTATTATGTATGAGGCTTATTTAGTTGACTGGGAGGATTTTGGTCCAGAGGTCGTTAATGAAGTTAGGAAATATTTGGAGAGGACTCCTAGGAGTAGGGAGATTTATGAGTCTGTGTCAGAGTACATTCCGTTAGGCGTCAATAGCAACCAAAGATACTATGCACCATACCCAATCTACTTCAAGGAAGCTAGGGCTTCAAGGATATGGGACGTAGATAACAATGAGTATATTGACTTTAATATGGGCTATGGCACATTAATAACGGGTCATGCTCATCCCAGGCTAGTCACTGCATGGGAGAAGCAAATATCAAAAGGCATTTTATATACATACCCCTTTGAACTCCTTGAGGAACTAGGTGAATTAATCACAGAGATTTTCGATATAGATATGTTCCGATTCAGCAATAGTGGCAGTGAGGCGATAATGTATGCTTGTCGTTTGGCAAGAGCATATACTGGAAGGGACATTATAATCAAGATTGAGGGTAGTTATCATGGAACTTATGACTATGTATTGGTGAGCAGCTGGCCGACGAGGGGATTAGCAGGGCCTAGAAGGATGCCTGTTAGTGTTCTCGATTCGCTCGGCTTGCCGGAGGATACCGAAGACCTAGTGAGGGTAGTTCCATATAATGATATTGATCCGCTGGTTGAGTTACTTGAGGAGGAAGGTGATGAGATAGCTGGCTTGGTCGTTGAACCAGTTATGATGAACGCTGGTATAATATACCCCGAGCCAGGTTACCTCAGGAAACTTAGAGACCTAACAAAGGAATATGATATTGTGTTGATATTTGATGAAGTTAAAACTGGTATGAGGGCTTATCCAGGCACCGCTTCACAGATGTTTGGTGTCGATCCGGACCTTATAACTTTGGCTAAGGCTATTGGTGGAGGAGCTACGGTCAGCATAATAGGTGGGGATGAAGAGATAATGAGTTTAATAGCCCCCTCCGAGGCCCCTAGGTATCAAGGTGTCATTCACGCTGGAACATATAATGCTAATCCCTTTTCTTTAGTGAGTGTCTATGTTACATTGACAGAGATACTGACTAAGGATCAGTATCCAAGGCTAATCAAGTTGAATGAAGAAATTAAGAAAGCGTATCAGGAGGCCTTCGATAAATATGGTGTGGAGGCCTATGTTGAGCTGTTTGGTGTTAGTGGAGCAATAATGTACAGTAAGGAGAAGATACGTAATTTCAGGCAAGTATTGAATAGTAAATTGGAACTTTGGTATCCATTATACTTTAATATGGTTAATAAAGGTGTGATTCCTAATGCAACCGGGCCTGAGGAGATGTGGACACTCAGTGTGCAGCATACTGAGGAGGATGTCGAGACGTACATAGAATACATTGATGAAGCAGTTCGGCTTATGGCTGCGGCAGATAAGTACATGAGTGAGGAGTAGCCAAAAATAGAAAATTTAATATAATCATATTTTCTTGTTGTATTAACCACATAATCATTTTATATATATGTTGGTGAACTAATAATTAGTTTCCATAGTCAAGGATTGTATCCGGTATACTTAGGTGCGTAGCCATGCCAGAGTGGGTCGGTATTCAAGAACGTCTTAAATGGGTTATCGGGAAAGGTTATCGGGAACTCATGTTTATATCGCTTATAATTGGTGTGGTATCGGGTTTCGGGTCTATACTATTTGTGGAGCTTTTGAAATTGCTTCAATCCATATTCTTTAAGAATATAATTGGGTTTAATGTTCCCTCGGCAGAGAATTTTATAAACTTGGATTTAGAGATTCGGCAGCCTTTTCTAATACCTTTCATCGTCGCGGTTGGGGGTCTAGTTTCGGGTTTTCTCGTGTATACTTTTGCCCCTGAGGCTGAGGGACATGGTACCGACGCAGCTATAGCCGCGTTTCATCGTTTTGCGGGTAAGGTTAGGCGACGTGTGCCTTTTATTAAGATGATATCATCGATATTTACTATTAGTAGTGGAGGGAGTGCTGGTAGAGAGGGGCCGATGGCCCAAATAGGTGCGGGGATCGGATCCTATTTTGCTGATCTCTTGAAAGTTAATCCTTATTATAGGAGGTTGGCTGTGGTTGTTGGAATTGGGGCTGGTATAGGCACTATCTTTAAGGCCCCCCTAGGAGGTGCCATTTTCGGTATTGAGGTGTTATATAAGAGGGATTTCGAGGCTGAGGCTCTTCTCCCGACTTTTATAGCCGCTGTTATTGGGTATGCGATATTTGGGGCGTATTCTGGCTACACTCCTATATTCGATATACCTAAAGTGGCTTTTTCTCATCCCAATGAGCTCCTTTTCTATTCTATATTGGGTGTTTTGACCGCAATATTCGGAATAATTTATGTAAAGCTTTTCTATATGTTTAGGGATACCTTTAGAAAATTATCTGTACCGAATATTGTTAAGCCAGTGATTGGTGGTATACTTGTCGGCTTGATTGGTATTTTTGCCCCCGAGATCCTTGGAACGGGATATGGGTGGATACCATATTACACTAGGGGGGTGTTTCCTATATATGACTTCCTAAGGGGTAAGTGGGTTGTTATAGATAATTGGGTAATTATATCGATATTGTTTTTTGCCTTGGCTTTCCTAAAGATCATAGCTACTTCCTTAACTATAGGTAGTGGTGGAAGCGGAGGTGTATTTGCTCCGGGTTTAGGTATTGGAACTTTTATAGGTGCTGCATCTAGTCTCCTATTCTTACACGCGTTTCCGGGTTACATATCTAACCCAGAGTCTTTCCTAACTTCATCAATTATAATTGGTATGATGTCTCTATTCGCTGGGGTATCTAAGGCTCCGGTAGCAGTGCTAATTATGGTTAGTGAGATGACTGGGAGTTATGAGCTAATTGCTCCATCAATGTTATCCATAGCGATATCTTACTTGTTGAGTGGTGATTATACGATATATGGTGAGCAAGTCGAGGATAGACCCCACTCCCCTGCCCATATTAGAGATTATCATAAGATGATTCTTGAAGAGATCCACGTAAAGGACGTAGTGAATACTAGGTATCCAACTTTATCACCGGATGTCACAATAGGTAATGCTTTATCCGTGATGATGAAACGCGGTGTTAGGCTTCTACCCGTAATTGAGAATGGTAGGTTTATTGGTATGGTTTCATTCGATAAATTAAGGAACATATCCAAAGATAAACGTCAATCGATGAGGGTTGTCGAGATTTTGGATTCAAATATTCCTGTATGCCATCCGGGGGAGACGTTGTTCGAGATATTGCGTAAGATGACTAAATATAAGATTGATGCGTTACCCGTCGTGGAGTCCGAGGTCTCAAGAAAGTACTTGGGAATGATCACTAAACAGGATGTGACTGAGGCCCATGACCAGATGATTAGATTTTTGATTGGGGAGGAAGAGATAGGGATTTAGTAATGATTAACCCTTGATTCTTTACTGGCACATATCAAAAAAATTTATTTTTTAATAGGGTTCTATTATTTTAGTTTTGGATTAACAGGGTTATATAGGCAATAGTTATTACGGTTTCCTATATAACCCCTTTACCCATCATATTTTGAAGACCTAGGTTTTTAACTAGGTCGGAGGTGAGTGAATGGTGGTAAGGGCTATAATATTTGGGCATGGAATGGTTGCCAACCATTTGATGGTTGGCTTGGAAAGAATTAAAAATGGTGAATTGGAACCATACGGCGTTCCATTTGGTTTTAAAGATTTGGGTATAGACTTTAATGACATAGAGATAGTAGCTACATATGACATCGATAAGGAAAAAGTGGGTAAAACAGTATATGAAGTGGCGAAAAAATATATCGGGAGCGTAGCTCCAGTTCCAGAAAGTTTACAGAATATAGTTATTCGTAAGGGAGTTCATTTGGGCAGTGTCAAGGGGTTGCCCATAAAGGTCACTTCGCTGGACAGTGGATATACTTTAGCGGAGCTTGTCGATTTCCTCGTCGATGGGTGGAAACGCGATGATCCAGATGTATTCATAAACATGTTAACAACTGAGTATGGCAAACCCTTCGAGACACTTGAGGAGCTGGAATACGTGATAGATGAGGATCAGAAAGAACGTTTGACAGCAACTCAATTCTATGCATACGCTGTCGCTAAATATTCAAGGGAGCATAAGAGAGCGGTATTTGTTAATGTCATTCCTGTACCATTGGCTAACGATCCAGCATTCGTCGGTCTATATGAATTGAGTAAGGCGCTGGTATTAGGCGACGATGGCGCCACAGGAGCGACACCATTAACCGCGGATCTATTGGAGCACATGGCTGAGAGAAACAGGCATGTATTGTCTATAGCTCAGTTCAACATAGGAGGTAATATGGACTTCCTTGCTCTCACCATACCAGAGAAGAATAAGATGAAGGAGTTCACTAAAAGCAGTGTGGTAGAGGATATATTAGGCTATGATGCTCCCCATTATATTAAGCCGACAGGGTATCTGGCTCCACTAGGTGACAAGAAGTTTGTATCGATGCATATTGAATACGTAACATTCAATGGATTACGGGACGAACTGGTAGTCAATTACAGAATCAATGATAGTCCATCCTTGGCCGGGATGTGTGTTGACTTAATTAGACTAGGTAAGTTAGCTATAGACTCAGGATGTATAGGCACTTGCTATCCCATAAATGCATTCTTTATGAAGAAGCCAGGACCTAGGGACGGTAAGTCTATCAGTAAGATCGTGGCTTTCCAGAAATTGGTCAAGTTTTTGGAGAAGAGGGGGATAAGTATAGTTAGTGACTTAGAGTCCAGCTGAAACCCTCTTTATTTAAAACATAATTTATATATTCATACTTGTTAAGAATTATTCTATATCCAAATAGTCTAATTATTGAATGTATGTAATTTAGTCAGTGGTGGTTAATGTGTTTGACCTAGGAATATTTGCACTCTTCGGTGGATTGCTTGCTTTAGGTGTCGCTGGTATACTTACATACTTAGTTATTAGGGAGGAAGTCGACGATGAGAAGATGCTAGAGATCTATCAGGCGATAAGGGAGGG
>JALTTZ010000139.1 GCA_027047855.1 Nitrososphaeria archaeon | reverse complement strand
GTATATGGATATCCAAAGTGGCAGACCTTACAGTTATACTCTCTTCTCGTTAAGTAAAAGATCGCATCGTCATGTGATGTTGAAGTATCGATGTCTGCTAATACATTTCTGTAATTATTCTTGAAACTAAGTGATAAAACAAAAAATATGCAGAGCGTAATTGTAAAAATAATCTTGTACATATTTTTCGATGAACTATGTTTTATATGTAGGTCTAATGAATTTATTAATTTTCCTGAACCGCTTCTTCTCTGATTATTCTTCTTATATATTTTTTTACGCATCTACAGCCACCACAGCCTGATATACATTAATAATTATTTCGAGATTTCCATCTCCATCTACGTCCCATACCGACATGCTAGGCCAAGTGATCTTTGCAAGGCTGCCACTACTGATTCCAACATCAGTATAATCAAGGTTTAAGTTCCATTTGATATTACCATTTACTGGGTTTATCGAATATAGAGTATAGCCAGGGACTCCCCCAACCAAATTAGTACTAAATACTATAAGTTCGTAGGAAGAATCACCATCGATATCGCATACCACGGTCGACATGGCTATTATGGCTGCATCCCTCCCAAATGTGTCTCCCCAGTAGGTATCTGCTCTTGCTAGCTCAGTCAATTGATATTGGCCGGACACATAATCGATTTTATACACGTATCCATCCGATGCACCAATAAATATCTCCTCTACACCATCCCCGTCAAAATCACCTATTGATATAGCAGGTTGAGAAAACCATGCAAAAAGACCTCTCCCGGAAGCTGGCTGAACTATACTCTCTATTGTTCCGGTAGCTGAGTCGAGTATTACAATATAACCTCTAACACCAGTTTTAGCGACTTTCTCACCTGTGGAGGTGGAGCTGCTGCTTGTACCACTTATCCAGTTAAATACTTCATTACCAATACTTATCACAATCTCATTCAATCCATCTCCATCGACATCCCCCACGACTGGTGAATGCACTATCAAATTCTTACTTAAAATGGAGTTACTCCATAGATCTATAGTCCACAAAGTACTTCCATCTTTTCCACTAATTAGATATACTTTACCATATTCTTCACCTAATACCATATCTATAAAATTATCTCCATTAATATCCCCCACCAATGTCAATCCTCCAACTAACATAGAATATACACTACTTTTGCTCCAGACGGAGTTTCCATTTCTGGAATCAAATAAATAGATACCTGATCTAGTTGCTATGGCTACTTCTAAAACACCGTCGTTATTTATATCATATAATATTGGGCTTGAACTTATATAGTAGTCGATTCTATCAGATTTCCATATTATCCTTGTATTCCATCCATTTTCATATAACTCAATCGCTTCTATATGGCCATCTCTGGTACATGCAATTAATTCCAAAATACCGTCATTATCAATATCAGCTGCTACAGGAACTGAATAAGTACTTAAATCTAGAAAGCTAAGTAGATGTCGGTTGCCAGTCGGACCATCCAGTATAGTCAGTCTTCCTGCTCCATCTATTGCTACCACTTCAAATGTTCCGTCTCCATTTATATCTATGATTAGGTCATTAGAAGCATACATGTATTGTCCTTCAGTATTCAAATCACTAATATACCACCATTTAATTGTCGGAGTCGCTATGCTCCCAGCCCCCTCTGTTAAAGGAATATAGGAGTTTCTGTAGGGATTATATCCAAGTGTAGTCCATCCCGAATTGGGCAGATTCTGTGAATTTACGGGAGAGATATTCGTAATAAATCCATCATATATAGAATCATTAAAGGTGATGAGGATAATAATAAGTAGGGTTACAATAATTATTATTTTGTTTAGGTGTCTCATCTTCTCAAAAAACCCTATACAATTCAACATCTTCAAATATTGAATATATTCCTTGACAAATTATCATTAAATATAAATACAGTATATATTGAGATCTTACTAGATTGTAGCATACCATTTTTAATATTATTTTTCCTCATCTTAGTTTTTTATGATTTTCTCTTTAGGAATATTATAATTATTAACGTGACCAATGTTCCAATGATCAAGATTAGAATGTTATCTATTACTAAATCAAGTAGTTTGATTTCTTCTTGGGTTCCAGATCCTAAAAGGACGGCTATGCTCGGTTTTTTAGAAGGGGATGACATGTCTATGTATGACATGTCTATGTTTAAAATCTTTATACTCTCGACATTATAAAAATAAATCTCGAATCCTACTAACGTCGGGGCATCCTTATATAAATCTTGGCTAAAGGGATTAAATAAGGTAAGATGTAGTTCATTATATAGCTTCTTAATCCATGGACCGCTTACAATCAGACCATCTGTGGTCCCATTTATTAACGGAAATACTGTTTCGTTGAAAGAGGCCCCCGGTTGCCATATAGGATCTTCATATACTGGTTTAATTACAATGGTGATTGGACGGGTGATATCTAGAGAAGTTAATTCATAATTAATAGTTAATTCATAATATGATGAGAACAATAACGAGTTGTTTGTAGGTATAAATATGACATATATATTCTTATTACCTGGCTTAGATAGTTTATTCTTTAAATATAGTGCCCTCTCTAGATACCTCATCTTTTCTTCTTCTGGGACTAGTCCCATCTTTACTACTCTTTCTAGTCTACTAATCTCTAAGTAAAGATACTGATCCAAGTTCAATGCAACTAATTTCTCCCTGACTTTCTTAACGGAGATATTCTTAACCGCATCCGGTATGTTGAAATTGACGGTTAAGTTAGCCATTCGTCTGCCATCGGATAAGTTGAGATACCCAATGTGATTACCAGCTTCTGAGAAAACTAAGTAAGCATATAATACATAACTATAACTATAATTATAATTCCTCACAAGAAAGCATCTGATTACAATTGGTCTTCCTCCGCTAATCGGTATGTAGTTAAGATTCAATGTAGTTCTATCGAGATTTCCTATGATTCCCACTTTAACTTCGACCCAACCCGAACCTAAGTTCATAGACGATATTATGGAGGCTTTAAGCGGGAAAATGATGGCCTCCTTCTGCGGGGACAGTAGTATGACACCTGTATCCTTAGTCAGATTAAGGATTTTTGAGTAATACCGGACGCTAAAATTTAAGATAATTTCTTTCAACATATAGATCTTAGAAGCCATGCCCAGGGAGCTAGGAAAGATTATGTCTTCCCCTGGGGCTAGAATAAAGAATTTGGAAAATTCTGATTTTGATTGGTTGATAGTGACTCCATATACATAAAGAGATACATTTATTAAATCAATATAATGTCGATCATAGATCTCGAGATATACTCTCAAACTACTCGCATTACTGAATACATGTGATGAAATAACTTCAACTTTTCCTATATATCTTCCTCCGCTAATTAATTTATATGTATACCATCCAGGATCATTAACGATTTTAATAAAATCTAATGCATAATCCTCCAAATCTTTGATGAATCCAGTACTCATGTTTTGTTTACTCATTTGATTGTAGATATTGATACTTCCTCCAATCGTGTTATTACCAATGAAAGCATAGTCTATCGACATATTCCTAATTACTATGCGGTCTAACGTACTTGCTGGCAGTATATTCGAAAGATAAAAACTTATTGGATAGTAGTCATAGTACTTTTCTAAATAATTATTGCCCCCTTGATTATCGTCAATAGTATAATTTACCTTGAAGACAATCATAGGCGATGGATTCTTAGACTTTGTTAACTTGATTATGGTGGTTTTGTCAAATACTATATCAATACCCACATCATACGGATAGTCATTTATCTTCAAAACTTTCACATTGATGTATCCAATGACTGTGTTCTCTTGCATAATGTTAATAGTTAAATCTGAATTTCTAGATGAATCTTGCAACGCATGTACATGTATGGATGTCTGCAAGAATATGAGTGGGGATGTTCCTAGAAGAATTATTACAAAGCAATATAAAATTAAACGTTCAATCATAACGAATCCCTTACATTATTTACGACATTAAACTATAATTAATTTTTAGTATTTAGAATAATTATTAAATTACAACCTTAAGCTGTTAAACATATTATGAATAGTTACAAATAATATTATGAGCGAATTGATGATTTTAATTAGGTGAATGCCATCAATTATGATGTATATATTTAAGGTAAATAAATGTGATAATTGATATATACTTATAATTGTTAGAGTTGTATTTCCAAACATTAAACTAATATATGGTGCCAAATATGAAAAGGCTCACAGGCCTAAAAGATTTTCTATACAGGATATATATGGTTTTAAGCAGTAAAATCGGCGTCTTTATTTTACTTGCACTGATTGTCGCATTATCCTCGGCTGTATTATATAATTACGCGGAATATAATGTAGCCGCCAATGAGTTGTGTGGAGTATGCCATTCGATGGATCCCTTTATAGAAGGGTTAAAGGGGACGCCGCACGGGGACTTTAATTGCCATGTATGCCATGAACTTACATTAGAAAGTTTACAGACATCATTGGTAGGTTTCATAGTCAGTAATCCACCCCCATCAGAAATTATCGATAAGTTTTCACCGAAGATAAGCATGTATGAAGAGTGTATTTCATGCCATACATTATCTGTAATAAGTAAAATGAAAATACATCAAGCGCATATTAGTATTGTGACTAAGTTCGACTCATGTGATATATGTCACAATCCGCATGCACTTAATGAGATTAATACTCAGTGTCTTGATTGCCATAACTTAGATGCTGCTGTTGAAACGCACTCCAAGTTCCATATTTTAGCTACATCCGAACTGGATAAAGGAAATGACGAGATATGTCTTAGATGTCATTCTACGGAAGCAACTTGGCAAGTACCTGTATGTCCAGAGTCTATATTAGGTTTATTAAGGGGTTACCAATGCTTTGACTGCCACCAACCTCCTTTACATAATCCAAATATACTTGAAAAAAGTTGTACTGATTGTCATGCAAAATAAGAGACTAAGGTTATGATATGGAGGTAAAGCGAATACCGCTTTACCTTTTTACTTTATATATAACCCTATATATATCAGGGTATAGACCATATTTACATTTTTATATCTATGTATATTGATTTCTATTATATATCATAGATTACGGTGGTAGTATAATGCTAAGAAAATATTACAAAATAGTAGTTTTAGTTACAATACTAGTGAGTGCTTTACTTATTTTCCAAGCTACGCCGGCACCTCTCGTATTTGCATATCAAACTGGACATCCAGATATGTGTCAGCCGTGTCATGGCCCACACACCAATACTACAGATGCGAATGTGCCAACTCATGGTGGGACCACCACTCTATATCCATGGGACCATAATATAACCAAGGGTGAGGCTGTATGGTCTTACTGTACACAATGCCATGATAACTATGTAGCTGGAACTGCACATGCAGGATTGGGGTGTAAAGGTTGTCACGCGGTTTTACATATGGGTTATAATGCTTCATTAAACGGTTGGGCTGCATGGATATTTGCAAGGGAACCAGATTTAACAGCTATTAATGATACGCATCCACTATTAAAACCGAGTGGTAATTTTAATTGGGTAACCAATATAACAATTGTTACAGAAGATAATGCTTCTACAACTGGCTATAATTTCATTAGTAATTATGGTACTGGTTCGGGAATGGAGATTGAGGTAGGCTTGTGGGATGCATTTAACAACAAATATTCACCAATTGGTGGTGGCGTCGATTGGAGAGTCTGCTTTACTTGTCACTTCTTGTCACAGAATCCTGCTAGTGTAGGTGCCTATAGATTAGTTGGTGGAAAATGGAAGATAGGTATTCCTGAATACGCACTAAAGTTGCCACCACACGAAATTACTTCAGCGGCATTATCTGAGGCAGCAAAGACCGAATCTTCGACCATAGCTCCATCGACGCTAGTAGGAGTTCTTTTGGGGGTATTGGCAGTAGGACTTGTAATCTACAGCAATAGAGAAGCTTGGATGTAAATGCTGGCTTCACTCTTTTTTTTATACATATACTTTTTCACTATATTTTTATGTTACTTACTATTTGTTTATCCAAGAATACTAAAGCATAGTGAAATTATATTATACATTAGTGTACTTTTAAATATCATATCTCTAATCTACTTAACGATTATAGATTATATATTCTCACCTCTTATGATATTAGCTTCAATAATTTTAATACCCTGTCTATTCTACCTATTTGAATACGGAGAAGGTGAACATATCTACTCGCTTATATTAATGTCACCCTGTCTCCTAGGATTGGGTGTTTTAACTTGGCATCCTATCACTATAGGTTTTTCATACTTCCTGTCAATGATCGCCTCTTGTATATCATACTTGATTATATTAGCAATGGTAATTTCTGTGGCGTTTGAGATTACATTTCTCAGCAAAAAATTTATCGGTATTGTTTTTTCATTAACAGGAGTTTCGTATATTCTTGATTCTGTGGCGAGTTATACAAAATATGGGGTTGATGGACTGTTTTCTCATGTTTTCCTTCCAGTGACGTTATCTATACTTCTTATAGTATATGTTATTGCACGTG
>JALTTZ010000138.1 GCA_027047855.1 Nitrososphaeria archaeon | reverse complement strand
ATATGGATTAGAGAGTTTTTCCAATTCAGTCAAGGCATCCATGGACTATGCAGAGAAATACCTCCTAAATAGAATCACAAACTTAGGTGTATATGGGAGTTACCAAGCGGAAGACAGCTTAGAAGGTTATGCACAGGAACTCCTCAAAATAAAAGTAAATATAAAGATATATGGAAAAGGTATAGTGGTTGATTTCACCGGCTCCTCAAGGGAAGTAGAATACCCATTGAATGCAGTTTATGGAGTAACCGTGGCTGCCACAACCTACGCCATCAAGTCGGCGATAGAGCCTGACCTCCCAATAAACCATGGGATATACAGGATTCTTGAGATAATGGCTGAGAGAGGCTCTATTCTCAATCCCACTTATCCCCATCCAGTCTCAGGGGGTAACCTAGAAACTTCCCAGCGAATAGTCGACGTCATTCATAGAGCTTTGGCTGAAGCATATCTTGAACAAATACCGGCAGCATCATGCGGAAGTATGAACAATATAATGATCGGCGGCGAGGGCTGGGCATTCTACGAGACGATAGGGGGAGGCTCAGGCGCTAGACCAAGAATGGATGGAGTAGACGGCATACATACCAACATGACCAACACTCTGAACACCCCCATAGAAATTCTTGAGAGAGAATATCCGATAATATTTGTTGAATATAGGTTCCGAAAAGACAGCTCTGGACCAGGCCGATATAGAGGTGGCCTAGGCCTAACCCGAGCATTCAAACTACTGTCCAAAGCAACCCTAACAATAATGACCGATAGGGTCAGAGTTGCTCCATATGGATTGAGGGGCGGCGGCCCAGGGGCAAAAGGCCTTCACTATATAATTAAAAGAGATGGCAAAAAGATATTGCTCCCAAGTAAAATAACAATATCCCTAGAGGAGGGAGACACTATCTATATTAATACCCCAGGTGGAGGTGGATATGGAGACCCAAACGAACGGGCGGTCGACGATATATTGAGAGACTTGGAAGACGGCAAGATAACAGAGACATATGTACGTGAATACCATCCAACACAGTATAACCTAATCAAAAATATGAGGCCCCGCGCTTACGTAGATCACTGAGTAAGCTCAGCGTTTTCTCCTAAAAGTATAATATATAACGAGTACCAAAGGTACCAATAATATAAGGCCAGCTGAAAGCAGTATATGACCTAGATTAATATTTGGACCTGGCTCAACTTTCTTTATAAATTTGAAGCTATATACTTTACTCAAATAGTAGTTTCCTATATTGTCTATGGCTAATATTCTATATTTCACAGTCACTCCAGATGCTTTAATTGGTATGGACGCAAAATACTTTTCTTGTTGTAAGCCGTGTCCTATTGGTGGCTCGTTAAGATGTTTATCAGCAACCTCCATCCCTACATAATAAATCCAAGTCTCTTCAATCTGGTAGACCAATATTACTGTATAGATTGCACTACCCTCATCGAAAGCGGATGCATTGAGCGTGACCGTATCTTCACCATAAATTGTATCAGGGGGGTATTCCACTTCTACGATGGGAGGCTCGTTATCCCCCAAAACAAGGAGATACTGTCTCGTATCATCTAATGAATACACAACATATATAAAGCCATCTGACACCGAGATACTAGGAAATATTGGGTTCCTAGTATCAATCCTGATTACATGTAGTTTATCTAAATTCTGCCATAGAAAATATATCTTAATATAATTATCCGCTACTGCTGGAATGACTAGCATATCTCTACTCACTAGGGGAATCCCCAGTAGTTCATCCGAAGAATCAGCCTCAAACTTAGCTATAATCTGGCCTTCTCCACTAATTTTCAAAAGTGAACTCCCATTTTGTCTTGATACTACATATATGTTTTCTTTGCTATCGAGTGCTACGAATGATTCACTGTTATCGCCTAGGACTGCTTCTATATCCAAATCCATAAGGAGAGCACCTGTATCGGCATCCAAGACCACTAAATGTCCATTAGCGTCGATAAAATAGATTTTGCCGTTTAAATATGCTGGGGTGCCTACGCCAGAATCGTGGATGTAAGCCCATGCTACCACTCCATCGGTTTGGTTCAATGCATATAGTTTGTTCCCCATACTGCCCGTAACATAGATATACTTGGGTCCTAAAGCCAGCCCAACTATATCTCCAATGTCATTTAACTCGGTTGCCCATACCAATTTTCCCTCTTTATCAATACAATACACCTTAGGGTCAGTCGAATCCGTCCCTACGACTGCTCCACCGAGACAGAATATAATGTCTGAAGTCACTTTTGACGCTTGTCCCCTAAGCTCAACACTCCACTCAACATCGCCCGTAAATGGATTCATAGAGATTAGAAGAGGAGGCATTTTGACGCCGTCTATGTAGCTCCCCTCCGTAGCAATAAGTAACCTGTGTATTAAGGAGTATGAAGCTATCTTGACTCCGAACTCTTCATAAATATTTTTTGACCATACGAGCTGCCTGAACACTCTTCTTCGGCCAACGAGAGCCTCATTACTATACCATACCTCATCCCCAATGAAAAGATCGAAGCTACTAACCCGTTCAGAACTAGCGATTATCAAGTTTCCTGCCATGATTAATGGGTATCCAAGCGATCCGCCTAATAACGCTTCGCAACTTATATTCTGTATTACCTTTGGCTTACGGGGTATAAAGATGTTAGCATAATTGGTATTCCTAAAGTCAGCTCTCCTAACTATCCACCAAAAGCCGTTTATAGGCCGGAATTTTTCTATCTTCTCATCAGAGATGTTGCGTATATCATATTTTTGTGGTGAGGATAAGCCATATATTATAGGGATCGATATAATAAGCATGAGTATTGCGATAAATAATCTTTTCATACTCACATAAATATATTCGACTAATTCTAAAAATTTGTTTTTTTACGCTCGTTTTACGAGCGGATGTTCAACGGTGTTCATCTATTCGATAACTACTTATTAGTATGTCTATGTCAGACTTATGGATATCCTTAAGTATAGGCCGCTTCTCCCTCGCCACCCTAATCTTATGTGGGTCAATCTCAATTACTTGTGTAGCCTCCTCCATTGGAGGTAAGTCTGTTGCAACTTTTCCGAGGGGTTCGACTACGCGTGATGCACCTGCAAATCCCAGTCCCTCGAATGTTCCCACCATATTGACCCATACAAAGTAGGTGGTATTCTCGATCGCTCTGGCCCTAGCTATTATGTGGAATAGGGGTTGGGAGAAGTCCGGGGTCGCCGATATAGCTACTAATATCTTGGCACCCATATATGTATATGCCCTGCTAAGCTCAGGAAAAAACACGTCATAACATATCATAGTCCCGATATCCAGCCCTTTTACATTCCAAGTTTCAATTCCTCCGTCCCATCTCCTAAAGTATCTCCATTCATCGAAGACACTGAAGTCGGGTAGGTGCATCTTTCTATAGCTCCTTACGTTCCCATCTGGTGATACAAATATAGCAGAGTTGTATATAACTTCATATTTTGTGTCGCGCTCGGCGAAGCCGGATATAACATGTATCCCATATTCCCGCGCTAGATCGGCCACCCTCGAAACTATGTCTCCATCCAGTGGCTCCGCCAGCCTGTATATCAAGTCTCTACTCATGTATCCCATGAGGTATAATTCGGGGAAAACAGCTAGGTCCACATCCTCACGATTAAACTCTTTCAATACCTCATTCATCTTCATTAGGTTTTTCTCCGGGTTGCCCGTGTAGGGCCTAAGTTGGGCAATCCCCACTTTCAAAACCAAGTATACCACCCACCATCAACCAAGTTTATTTCCTCTAGTCTCCTAAGGGGAGACACTGAATATTAATGCGCTTAACTATATATTAAGGAATCTAAATATATTTATGGCTATGAAAACCTTCACACCACCAATAAAATATGATTATGCACGAAGAAGAATCACTGAGTTTATTCGGGATAAAGTCGCAGAGGCTTCTGCAGAGGGTGTGGTTATCGGTTTGAGCGGAGGAGTCGATTCATCAGTTACATTGGCCCTCGCGGTCGAGGCATTGGGTAAGGAAAGGGTTCATGGGCTGGTCCTTCCTGATACCCGCGTCACTCCCCAGGAAGATATTGATGATGCTTTGGGTATAGCTAGTAAGTTTGGCATCAAGGTCTCACGTGTAGATATAGATCCTATAGTTGAATCATTTAAGAAGGCAGTGTCATTCTATAGGCCGGAGGATAAGGTGAGTTTAGGCAATGTTAGGGCAAGGGTGAGGATGACCGTATTATATTATTATGCCAATACACACAACCTGCTTGTGTGTGGAACTGGGGACAAAAGCGAGATTTACATGGGCTACTTTACTAAATATGGAGATGGGGGTGCAGACCTCCTTCCTATTGGAGACCTATTCAAGACACAGGTTAGGGAGTTGGGTAGGCAGTTGGGGGTTCCGGAAAAGATACTTAGAAAGCCCAGTAGTCCACGTCTATGGGAGGATCAGACTGCTGAGGATGAGTTAGGTGCATCGTATGAAGTTATAGACACAGTTCTATTCTATTACTTGAACCTTAAGATGGAACCCCAACAGATCAACAAAGAGACGGGTATACCCATCGACTTAATTGAAAGGATAGTTGATAGAATTTATAGGTTTGAGCACAAGCGCAATATGCCTCCTATTGCTAAGCTCAGTGTGGTTACGGTAGGTTTAGATTGGAAGATGCCCCATAAAAAAGAGTAGGTGAATTAGGCGTTCAGCCGATAGACTCTATTCTCCAAGCCGGGTGTATCTCGCTATAGGAACCGTGATCCGTATCTACAACCCATACCCCAGTAACCCTTACCCTCTCCCCTTTCTGAGGAATATATACGTTAGATTGGTCATTTGGAACTATTTCTACATGGATTCTGCTCCTTCTAAGTATATGTGAACCGATGGAGAGCATGTGTGAGTAGGTTGGATCTAGTTCTAGATCGAAGGTTATGTCTCCATCCTCATTCTTGATAGGGTGGGTCGCCACGACCCCTTCAATAGTTACACATGTATCGAGTATTCTAAGCCGGGCTGGGTCATAGACATTAATGAAAACGTTTCCTTGTAGGCAGTACTGGCCTTGATGCACTTGGTTCCATTGAGTCCCCATCCATGTGGCTGGTTGATAGGGATATGTAATAATTTTTATATTGTAGTTGATGTAAGGCTGGGAAAAGACCCCTCCAAGTAAAGCCAATACGATGAGAAATATGGGGGTATATCTCTTTTCGAGTCCTGTCCCAGTCCAGTATATAAGGAGTATAACTATTGAGATTAGGAATGGGAGTAGAGCTAGGAAGTAAGCTGTAGAGAAATAGTAGAGGGTCATGGCGAATATGAGCATGGAGGCAGAGATCTTATCCCCCCGGGAATAATATTTATGGGCCGTGTAGATGAAGGGAATGTAGAGTGCTGAGTATATGTCTAGCCCAACCTCTATAGCGTCATGGGCATAGTAGAGGAGTGCAATACTATATGCAATTAATACCTCAAGGATCACTAGCAGGAAAAGGCAGGTGGAGAGAGTGGACAGCAACCCCTTTTTAATACTGTATATCAATGTTAGCAATATAATGGGGCGAACAATAAGTGATAAGATGATGACATGTATGAATGCAGCTTCGGTGAATATCATTATCCCGGCAGCCACTAAGTGGGCAAGGAAGAATATCACTCCCCCTCTGTAGGTGGGTTGGAACGCTAGTATCATCATAGCGTAGGCTACGACCAAGCCGTAGCCGACCATAAGATTAGGTGCATTTATGCTGGTGGATATGAAGAATATCCCTAGTAAAAATAGAATAATATCTAGGTATCTCTGCATTTGTAGACACCCTAGAAACCACTTAAAAATAAATCTGCAAATATTCAATATTAAGTATTAAATTGATATATCTAAAAAGAATAACTAGGGATTTGGTAGGACAGGGATAAGTGGAGGCTAGGTGTTTATAATGGTGATTTATAGTATTCGGGACAGAGTTAGGTGGTTCGAGACCGATGCCGCTGGAGTCGCCCACTTCACCCAATTCTTCGTTTATTGCGAAAATCTGGAGAAAGAAATTCTATACTCACGTGATATTAATCTCTGGGATATTGAGGATAAATATAATGTTTGGATACCTAGGGTACATGTGGAGTGCGACTATAAACATCCGCTCTATTTCCATGACGAGTATAAAGTAGACCTAGTTAAAATCGATCTAGGAAAGACGTCAATCAAGTTCCATTATCAGATATGGAACTTAACTAAGAGTAAACTCTCTGCAGAGTGTCTAATAGTGTTGGTGATTGTGGATAAAGAGACCAACAAACCCGTGGAGATCCCTAGTGAACTACGTGAGAGACTGGTAAATCTTTCACAAAAAGTTGGGTAAGGGACTATATTTTCATTTATATAGTTTAACAGTGTTATATTATACGGTGTTTAAAAATGCCGAAGTTTTCTTGTAAAGATATCGGTATGGCGTGTAACTGGCATGCAGAGGCTGATAATCTGGATAAGTTGCTTAGTCAGATTAAGGAGCATGCTGCCGAGGTTCACGGCATAACCGAATTGACCCCTGAAT
>JALTTZ010000137.1 GCA_027047855.1 Nitrososphaeria archaeon | reverse complement strand
TTTATATACTTCCTTTACTGCAGAATCAGTTGTAATAACTAACGAGTCCTTAAAATCTAGGCTAGGTAGTAGGATAAGGCCGGATGTATCAATTATGTAAATCTTCTTATTCTCTAACCCCTCCATATCTCTCAGCTACTCGTTTCATTCTCCTTAAATTCACGTCCTTATCAAATGTAACGATATATGCGTAATAGGGAGACCTCCTAATTACTACCTCCTCTTCCCAATCGAGGTTGATAGTTATCTGCCCGTCTAAAATTATTGTAGGTTTACTTCTGGACTTATCCGCTGTAAGATGAACTTCGGCATCTGGATTTATCACGTAGGAAGGAATTTTAGTTGTAGGCACTAAAGGTGTGACTAATATAGCCTCTAAATCAGTGTCAATGACGGAGCCTCCTGCGGCAAAGGAGTATGCAGTTGACCCTATGGGTGTAGAAACCAACACACCATCGGATTTAACACTCCAAAGTAATGTTCTATATCCACCTATTTCTACATATATTTTAGGTAAAAGCGTCTTTCCTATGTTAGATGAATGATATACAACCTCATTCAAAACAGGTGGGAGGTCGTATCCTATACCAGGGACAAAGGTGTCTAACCTCATTTCCCTCCTAATATAGAACCTTCCCCTTACTAGCTTCTCCAAATCCTCCCTAAATCTCTGCTTATCCGTTGATGATATGAAGTTTAACTCACCAAGACCTATTGATAGTACAGGCATTTCCTTGTCTGATGAGTAAAGTAGAGTTCTAAGAACGGTTCCGTCGCCACCGACACTTATGATAATATCCCCCTCAAAGTCTATAGAAGGTAATTTATCATTTTTAGAAGATTTTATTTGGCTCATATCCACCTTCCCCTTTATTTGTACACCTTTAGATGTTAGGAAATGTTCCACCTCTCTTAAAACTTCCAACACCGATGGATCTTTCTGCGATATAGCTATTGAAACCTTTTTTATAATGCCTATCGTATTCATCTAATACCACAATAAATAGAATAGTTAAAAGACACTTGATAATAGAGTATTTCAGCCTTTCTTAATATATATAGCAGGGATAAGGAAATATAATTCTATCATGAGTATAGATTATAAAGATTTGGGAGAGCTTAAACGTGGGAGCTATGTGATTATTGATGGTGAGCCATGTAAAGTCGTCGAAATTACAAAAAGTAAAAAGGGTAAACATGGGAGTGCCCAGGCAAGGGTAGTCGCTATAGGTCTTTTCGACGGTGTTAAAAGAAGTATTGTTGGGCCTGTAGATAGCAGAATCGAGGTTCCAATTATAAAGAAGGGAAGAGCACAGGTAATAGCCATAACTGATTCTATACAGTTGATGGATATGGATACATACGAGGTGTTCGAAGCTCCAATTCCAGAGGAGGAAGACTTGAAATCGAAGCTAGACTCTGGTGTAATAGTTGAATATTGGGAATTCATGGGTAGAAAGAAGATAGTGAGGCTCAGGCCTGAATAAACTAGGTAGAGGAATAGTTAGAGGTATTTTATTCAAAATTCTATAATAAGTAATGGATATGTACCAATTGACTGTAGACGGCTCATATGGGGAAGGTGGTGGACAGATATTAAGATATGCAGCGTTATATTCCCTCATAACCGGTAAAGAATGCTATGTTGTTAAAATTAGATCAAATAGACCTAATCCTGGGCTTAGACCTCAGCATTATACTCTTTTAAGGATAATGAGGGATATGTTTGGCGGCTATGTAGAAGGCCTACATATAGGATCCACAGAGGTGAGAATGAGATTTAAAAACATTAAATCCGTTTATGGTTCCTTTAACATAGGGACCGCCGGTGCGATATCCCTGGTTATTCAATCTATTGTACCGCCTCTTCTCCTAGCGGATTCTACATCAGAAATCGTTATAACAGGGGGCACAGATGTTAAATGGAGCCCGCCAATGGACTATATGAAGTATGTATACAGCAAATTAATAGAATATTTTGGGGGGAACATACACATCGATATTTTAAGGAGGGGTTTTTATCCTAGGGGTGGGGGAAGAGTCAAAATTACGGTAGATCCTTCTAATCTTAAGCCTAGAAGTCTCA
>JALTTZ010000136.1 GCA_027047855.1 Nitrososphaeria archaeon | reverse complement strand
TTATATATGTCTCCAACGTTCATTGCAAATCACCTTGAATTTATTATATAAAATTAGGAAATAAATCGTTTATAAGTATAGTGGCTGCTGTGATCAATCTAGGTCTTGCTATTCTTCCAAATTGAATTTTAGATACCTCATGATCGATTTGAAGTTATTTTCCTCCGTCTCAATAACATTAATCCTCCCCAGAGCTTTTAATAATTTGTATGCTATTAAATGAGGGCAATATCTCCTCCTATTTATATTAATTGGGTGTCTTGACATACATCCACAGTAATTGACATGTTCAAATATTATGTAATCGCTGGATTCTCCTGAGAATACGGTTATTTCATATTTACCTGATTTAACCCTAAATCCTCTATTGGGTTCAAGTAATTGTAGGGCTTTTAGTACCTCGTCTCCATAGGCTTTAATTAATTCGGTTAAGTCTTCAGGAGTAATTATTCCACGTCTTGAGACACTATTAGCTATTTTATCTATTAACTCCATACTCAATATATACCTCAATAATGATATAGAAAAATACAAATTTTGTTGTTTAAGTGGGGCGCCGGCACCGGGGGTTCACTGGGGCTCACGCACCCAGCTAGTCCCCGGCGTTGTGGGGTTTCACTTCGGGGTTCGGTAAATGGGACCCGGTGGAAACCCCCACACTATGGCCGGCTTCCCCAACTTAAATATGCCCTTGAATATGTTTATAAATTTTTATTGATAGTATTGTGAAAATATTATATAACACCTTTATACTATACTTATTGGAATTAGTATGGTATATTGTATGTTGGTGAATTAGAATAATGGTATTATTTCCATTAGTGGCTGGCGATAAATATCTATTCCAGATTGGAGGAGATACTGGAAGCATATTAATACAGACTATATACATTCTTCTGTTCTTCGTGTTGATATTTTTCGGTCAACGTATCCAGCTTCAATTAACGTTAATGGAACTTGGTAATGTTATTGGTCAACTGGATAGAATGAGAAAGAAGGGTAGAGACGAAGCGTTAAACAAATTGAAACATTTTTCAAAGAATGATAAGCTTGAAGAGATCTTTAATAGAGTAATTGATAGTTTCGTTATTATGCCAGAATCCATGGATCCCTCTGGAATAATACGGAAGTTGGAACACATTATGGATATTCGAGAGACGCGGTTCATCAATGATGTCAAAAAAATGATTAACAACGAGGAAGTAAGTGAATCAGCGATTAAAACTATGTCAAACATGGTGGAGGCCTCGATGGCTTTAAACATGTTATATAAAATAGCACTCCATTATTACCTTCTAGCTAAAAAAACGAATAGCTACTTTATTGCAGCACAGCTACAGATGCAAGCACCATTAATCCTTAGTTTTGCAAAAGCCTATTTGCAAGCGGTTTATGCTTTTAGAGATGGTGCCCCAGTTGGAGACGGTATAGGCCCACTCGTTGTAAATAAATTCCTTGAAAACAAAGAAATAGTTAAAAAGAAAGAGGAATATGTAAAAGATACTTCTCTTTATGAGATAAATTACATGAATAGACGTATATTTATTGTCAAGGCTAAAGGTCCTGGGGGTAATGTAGGAAAGCCGGGTGAGGCTATCAAAAAAGTAATTAGTAGGGTGAAAAAGGAGGTAAAATTAGTAATAATGATTGATGCTGCATTGAAGTTGGAAGGAGAAAAATCAGGTTCTATCGCTGAAGGTGTGGGTGCGGCTATAGGCGGAATAGGCGTAGAAAAATTCAAGATTGAGGAGATAGTAACAAAATACAATATTCCTCTATATGCCATAATTATTAAGATGTCACTGATAGAAGCTATATCTATAATGAGTAAAAAGATAGCTACAGTATATAATGATGTAATATCCCGCATAGAACGGGTTATTAAGGAGGAAACGAAGGAGGGGGATACTATAATTGTAGCTGGTATTGGTAACACGGTGGGCATACCATGAATGTACTCAATTTTCTTCTTCAAAACCAAGGGACTCAGTGGCTCGACTATCTACTAATAATCTCAATAGTTGTTGCTATATTCGCATTTATGTTTAGTAACCGTGGAGTAAGAAAAGCAGGCTATTTAGGGAAACCACCAGAAATACATACGGAGCTGATGTGTATTGAATGTGGATTTAAAGAGATTAGAAAATTTAGAGAGGGAGACTATATAGGGAAAACCACAGACGAAAAGTGTAAGAAATGTGGTGCCCCCGTTCATATAAACTTGATCTATACACTATTTTCTCCAATGGAGGAAAAGAATCAGTAACCAGTCCAAAACTTATCTAGTTATTACTATTGGATCATCATATGTTACTATGACTGTATGCTCGAATTGGGATACATATCTACCTTTCTTCTCTACAAGCACGGGATACTTTCTTAAATAGCCCTTTTTATAGAGTTCTTCAATTTCAGTATAGATCTTGCTTCCAAAAGTATCTTCCAACCATCTTGGTGTAAAAGGTAAGAAACTGTATTGGTTGAATATGTAGTTCTTCACCTTATTGAGGGCCTTATCCTTAACTTTTTTAACTTTCGTTAGCGAGTATATTCTCGTTTCACTTCTTTCTATCACGTTTCCTGCACCATCCATAAAAGTCAAGAAAGGCTCTATAGCATATACCTCACCAGCATGAGCCCTTGGGGCCAAGTGCTGTTTAACGTTGGGCACGCTTTTCCCTGCATGTAACTTATATCTATCCACTAAGTGTCCCGTTAAATTGGATATTGTTTTATATCCATATTGCCTAGCCCTATCCTCTACAAACTCACCGACCTTACCCAAATGAACCCCATCTCTAAACATCTCAATAACCTCATTAAGTATCTCTTCATTAATCTTTGCGATCTTGTTATACTCATATCCTCTGGCGATTGTTACTGCGTTATCAGCTATATGCCCCTCGACCATGGCGCCAACATCAATCTTAAGCAACCCCTTATCAAAAATTATCTCATCTCCTCTATACGGAGTGGAGTGCGCTGCAACTTCATTTAAGCTTATATTACATGGAAACGCCAACTTGCATCCCTGGGTGATTATGTAATCCTCTACTTTCAAACACAATTCATATAGATCGATCCTTTTCTTTGGTCCTACATATTCAACCGCTAATTCTAAGGCTTTTCTAGCAGCTTTACCAGCCGAGAGATACTTATCTATACTCTCCTCATTGAGATTCCCGATACCCATAATTAACGATATATAGTTAATTGTCATTAATTTATTTTGAGCCTATTCAATTAATTTCATATCTCTCTATTCGGGGATAGATGATAGCTATGAAAAAGATAATTGCTGTCATAGGAGGAACCTTCGACGAACTTCATGCAGGGCATATGAAGCTAATACACACCGCCTTTTCTTTAGGTGATCATGTTCTAATTGGTTTGTCGACGGATGAGTTTGCTATTAAAAGCAAGATGAGGGCTGTTAACCCCTATGACGTGCGCAAGAGAAGACTCATTGAGTTCATAGAGAATTCTCCTTGGTCTAAAGGGAAAACTTATGAGATATTCCCAATTAGCGACATGTACGGCCCTACCATCAAAATGAACGACCTAGATGTAATTATTGTTAGCGTCGAAACTTTTTCAGGAGCTATGAAAATAAATGAGGAGAGGATTAAACGAGGGCTAAAACCTCTTGTTATACACGTTATTAACATGGTTGAAACAGAGAGAGGTGAGAAAATTTCATCCACAGAGATCGTTAGGAAGCAGAAGGATGTCTGGGGAAGAGACATTTAATTATTTTTAACTTTGAACTACTCATCTAATTTTATTAAGTTTAATGACTGGCTGCATTTAGTAATAAGTTTGGTGGATGTTTATGGATACTGGATTGGCCGAGCGTCTACTGCAAGAAGTTAGGTCTAAACGCCAAATCGAACTAGATAGCCTGGCGGAGAGGTTAAAGGTAAATATAGATAAGTTACGTGGTATCATTGAGGAGTTAAAGA
This sequence comes from Nitrososphaeria archaeon, assembly GCA_027047855.1. Classification (GTDB taxonomy): domain Archaea; phylum Thermoproteota; class Nitrososphaeria; order Geothermarchaeales; family JDFR-13; genus WAMZ01. The sequence goes on along the minus strand of JALTTZ010000136.1, from coordinate 11,969 downwards.
AAAAGGGTGCCATTAAAGTCTCTGTTAAGGTAGACAGAATAGTTCTCCCCGGCCCCCGTCTATTGTCTCTTAAGGGTTTGCCTGAAATAATTATCTTTAATATTCTAAAGGATTTTGGCGAGGTTGATCTTGATAAATTAAAATCGTTAGTTGCAAGTATGGAGACGGGTGATTTTAAGGCGGGTCTGGGAAAGCTTGCATCACAAAAAATAATTAGTATTACTAGGTCAGATGGAAAACGCGTCGTTAAGTTGCTATCAAGATCGTCCAGATATATAGATAAAGTAAATAAGATGGTCAAACTTCTATTAGATAATCCTAATGGTGTTGATGTGGCTAAATTGGATAGTGAGGCAAAGAAGATTATAAATGAACTATCTAAACGACCTGGGATTATTATAGAGAAGGAGATTAGGAAGACATTTGTATCCCCTGGAGAGAAACTAGAATATGTGATCAAAGAGTTGGGTGAAGAAATTACTAGTCTCACGCCTGAGATTATCGTATCTGGTTTATGGAAGAAGAAACGCTTTAAAGAATATGATTTAAATGAGCGGGTGTTCATTGCGACCCCGGCAAAATTGCACCCTATCCATGAGTTAGTTAATGAAATACGGGAAATTTTTCTAAATATGGGGTTTATAGAGGCTAGGGGCCCTTTGGTTGAGTTAGCTTTCGTAAACTTCGATATGCTATTTCAGCCTCAGGATCACCCGGCCAGAGATATGCAAGATACCTTCTACATTAAACACCCTAAGTATGGTACAATTCATTATCCCAAAGAAGTTGTAGAGCATGTGAAGGAGACGCATGAGTCGGGATGGAGAACTGGGTCCACTGGGTGGGGAGGAAAATGGAGTATAGATGAAGCCAAGAAATTACTACTTAGAACGCATACCACCGCTGTAAGTGTGAGAAAAGTGTATGAATTGGGTGAGACTGAGGCTAAGATATTCAGTATAGGCAAGGTCTTTAGGAATGAAACTGTCGATTATAAACACTTGGCAGAGTTTATGCAGATAGATGGCATCGTTATAAGTAAAAATGGCAATGTGAGGGAATTGATGGGAATCATTAAAGAGTTCTATACTAGGTTAGGCTTTAAGAATGTAAAGTTCTGGCCTAGTTATTTCCCCTATACGGAACCCTCTTTACAACCCTCTATTTATGTAGATAAATGGGGTAAGTGGCTGGAGTTGGGTGGTGCCGGAATATTCCGCCCCGAGGTAACTTATCCGTTGGGAGTTAAATGGCCTGTACTTGCTTGGGGATTGGGTATTGAACGAATTCTTATGATTAAATATGACTTGGATGACATACGGATCATCTATGATAATAACCTCCGTTGGTTGCGTCATTTATCTATCTTTGGGTGATAAATTTGCCTGTACTAACTTTATATAAATATAGGGTGGCTGAACTTCTGGGTCGTGATGTTAGTGTAGATGAGTTGGAGGAGTGGTTGCCCTGGCTTGCATTGGATATCGAGGATAAAGGTGAAGATTATATCAAAATAGAGTATAATCCGAATAGGCCGGATTTCGGCTCTCCTCCGGGTATAGTAAGGGCATTGAAGGGACTGATGGGGCTAGAGACGGGCCTCCCTAATTTTAAGGTTCATGATAGTGATATTAAGGTGCAGGTAGACCCATCTGTTACAAATATACGGCCTTATATATTATGTGCATTGGTGAAGGGTGTTTCCCTTAGGGAGGATTACTTAGAGGAAATTATCGAGTTTCAAGAAGATCTACATATGGGAATAGGAAGGAATAGGAGAAAGATGGCGATAGGCCTCCATGATGCAGATAAAGTTAGTTATCCAATAAAATATACTACTGTGGATGGGGCGTTTAGCTTCGTCCCTCTGGAGTATGGAGCCGAACTTTCTATAAATGATATACTTAAAATACATCCAAAGGGGGTCAAATACGCATTTATCTATGAGGGCATCGATAAATATCCAATTATCCTTGACACCAATAATACTGTACTCTCCTTTCCACCTATAATCAACGGGATATATACCCAGCTAACAACAAAAACAAAAAATATATTTATAGATGTTACTGGAACCGACCTAAATATCCTGAAACAAACAATCAACTTACTAACTACCACTCTAGCGGAGTATGGTGGTGAAATCCATTCTGTTGAGGTTATCTATCCCGATGGTCTAACGATAAAGTCCCCCTCATTAGAATACAAATCTATAAAAGTCTCAGTTGATAGCATTAACCAGATCATCGGATTGAAGTTGCCATTGGAGACGATAATTGAGTCACTAATGAAATCTAGGTTGGGGATTTCAAAATATTCTGAGAAGGAGATCGAGGTTCTTGTTCCACCATATAGAGTAGATATAATGCATCCAGTAGACATAATTGAGGACGTTCTGATCGGATACGGCCTATGGAGACTAGAGCCCACGCTACCATCCATACCAACGGTTGGGAAACCCGATGAATTTACAGTATTGAAGAACAAATTGGCTTTGGTAATGGTTGGATTAGGTTTTCAAGAGGTGGTTAATTCTGTTCTGACCAATGTTGACGAGCAATTCAATAAAATGAATATACCGGCATCTAATTATGTAGAGGTTGAGGCGCCTAAAAGTCGATTATATAGTATACTGAGAAAATGGTTGATACCTCGGTTACTAACTAATCTATATAGATCTAAGGAGGAGGAATATCCGCAAAAAATCTTTGAAATAGGTGAAGTAGTCTTTGTGGTCGATGGAGGGGTGCATGAGGAGACGCATTTAGCTGCGGCCGTAGCTGGAAACAAGCAGGATTACACGGTTATAAAGTCTGTATTAGATGGTTTCATGGAGGCTATAGGGATTTCTGGTTATCGGATAGAACCGACCATACATTCTAGCTTCATTTCTGGAAGAGTCGGCAAGATTATTGTTAATGGTATAGATGTTGGTGTAATTGGGGAGTTGCATCCCGAAGTTATACTGAACTTTCAGTTAGCTGTGCCGGTATCTGCATTCGAGTTGGTGGTAGACAGATTAACAAGCCTTCTCTCCAAGTCACTTTGAATAATTTTTTAAATATATACTGGGAAATGTATTATACTAAGTTGTTGTGTGGAGTCCGTGTAGTGACGGGGACCCCTGATCCAATGATGGGGCTCCTTACCCCTACACGGAACATTTATTCAAAACGCCCACGAGAGAGCCTCACTCGAGGATGGGCACTATGCCCCCGAGGAGAGAGGAGAGGGTTAGACGTGGGCGACAACAAGCTTATCTCCTATGGCTAGGCTAATTATTGATGGTGGTTCCCCATGAATGTGGATGATAAGGTTAGCATGATTATGGATGGAGCTGCAGAGGTAATAACAGTAGAAGAGTTACGTAGACTCTTCCAAGAAAAAAGTGAACCATTGGTATATTGGGGATTCGAATGTTCTGGTTATATACATTTGGGAATAGGCCTAGTAACGTCTAGAAAGATGCGGCACTTTATAAAAACAGGTATGCATCTAATAATCTTGCTGGCCGATTGGCATTCATGGATAAATAACAAATTTGGTGGGGATATGGATAAAATAAGGATCGCTGGAGAATATTTCAAGCATGCATTTACATCACTAGGTGTTAAGGGTTCTAATGTGGAGTATATGTGGGCAGAAGACCTTGTTAATAAGGATGGATATTGGGAGACATTGATAAAAATAGCCAAAAAAGTTTCATTAAATAGGGTTATCCGTAGCCTCCCTATCATGGGTAGAAGAGATAGTAGTGAGATTACCGAGTTCGCTTGGTTAATCTATCCGCTTATGCAAGCTACCGATATATTTATGCTTGGTGTTGATGTTGCTGGAGCCGGTATAGACCAGAGGAAAGCACATATGCTTGCTAGAGATGTTGCGCCTGCATTGAATATGAAGAAAGCTGTCTATGTACATACACCGTTACTTCCTTCACTAGATGGTGAGGTTCCATTATCTAAGGAGGAAATTATTTATAGCAAGATGTCGAAGAGTAGACCGGGGAGCGCAATATTCATTCATGATGATGAGGAAACGATCAAAAAGAAGATAATGAAGGGATATTGCCCCCCAAAGGAGACGGCGAGAAATCCCTTCATGTATCTATATAAGATAGTTATCTTCCCTTATGTCAGGGATATGGGGAGGATCATAGTCATAAATACTCGGCAAGGAGAGCGTACCTATACAGATTATGAATCCTTTGAAAAAGATTATGCTGATGGTAAGATGCATCCACTTGACATAAAGGAAGCAGCAATATTTTATCTAAACTCAATACTCGATCCTGTCAGAAAATATTTCGATGCACATAGTGATATACTTGAATCAATGAATTCTATTATGAAGATATGAAGCGTCTTGCAGAGATATGTAATGCAGTCAAGGTTATTAGAGAGATAATCAAATACCTTCATTTGCATGCTGATGAAGTTTATATAATTGTTGAAGGCAGCAGGGACAGAGATATTCTCATGAAACTAGGTATAGCCAAGGATTCCATTATTATTTACAACAATCCGAACTTTGACAAAAAAATGCTTGAGGGAAGAGCCCTTGGATATAAATCGATATTGATTCTAGTGGATTTCGACAAAGAAGGCAAGCGGCTCCTACCAGTAATTAGGCATCAAGCTGCTGCGCATGGTTACAATATACTTAATCGTATTAGAAGCACCCTGGCAAAATATGCTCATTTCTTCGGGTTTACGGTGGAGAGTTTCTTCAAGAACTATTTGGTTTATAACGAGAAATGTTGGTAAGAAAGGGTCTCTATAACATCTTTATATATGTTGGGTGGTGATAATAATAGTGTTTCATATTCAATGTTGATATAAACACGGTTGATAAATGGAGGTGTAAATGGTTGACATCTAAAAATAATGAGAATGATGAAGAAAAGCAACATATCAAATACATATTAACCTTTTCCTTCGAGATAGATGGAATCGTGGAGAAGAGTGACATAGTCGGAGCGATATTCGGGCAGACAGAAGGAATATTTGGCCCTTCCTTTGACTTGAGGGAGATGGCCAAGACAGGAAAGATAGGTAGAATAACTCCTATAAATGTAGTGACGAAGAACAGGAAGACTACTGGTCTCTTGAAGGTAACAACCACAAAAGAGATTGAAGCAGCGGCGTTGATTGCTGCCCTAATCGAGACAGTGAACCAAGTTGGACCCTACAAAGCTAAATTCAAGTTTAAACAGATAATCGATGCAAGAGAGGAAAAGATTAAGGAGATTGAGAAACGGGCTATGGAGATCCTTGAGAACTGGCGAATAAAAAAGCTTCCCAAGGCCGAGGAAGTGCTTGATTCTCTCCGTCGGAAACTTCAGGATAAAATACACATAAAGACGGTGTCTGTAGGTGGTGAACGGCTGGCCGCCGGTCCAGATATCGAGACCAGTGACGAAATCATCTTGGTTGAAGGTAGGGCAGATGTCGCGAACTTAGTTAAGTATGGGATAAAGAATGTGCTGAGCATCGGGGGTGGTAGAATACCCCCCGACATCAATAAGATAGTGAAGAATAAACGTGTAATTGCGTTCTTGGACGGTGACCGGGGAGGAGCGTTAAACCTTAAGAAGTTGATGCAGACAGTGAAGATAGACTTCGTGGCTACAGCCCCTTCTGGCAAAGAAGTTGAGGAACTTAAGCTAGATGAGATAAAGGAGGCGCTGGAGAACAAGATCCCCGTTGAAGAATATTTATTGGAATCAAAAGAAGGTCTAAAGGAGTACAAAACATATATTAAGCAAGTGATCGGTCAGTTAAAGGCTTTGATCCTAAATGACAAGGGCGAGGTTGTAACTGAGATACCGGTGAGTGAACTGGTCGAGTATCTAAACACAACGGAAGACGCCGTGGACACAATAATAATGGATGGAATAATTACCCAGAGACTACTGGATGTCTCGGTTAAGAAGGGTGTAAAGAAGATAATCGGTTTGAGAAAAGGTGTCGTGGTCAGGGAACCAGCAGATATAGAGATACTGACATTCGGTGACTAACTTCTCCCAACTACATTCCCCTATTTATCTAGAATTCGTTTCAATAAAAATGAGCTGAGATGATAAAGAACTATAAAGAAGAAGTTGTGGAGCTCATACCAAAGAATGAGTTAGACCTTCTCCTTATATACCATATAACCACGAGCCTTGCAAATATAATCATACTCGCTACAATTTACTGGCAGGAGAAACAGGAAAGTGGCCGTAAAAGTGTCAGATTATCTAGGAGAAAGATGCATGTGGAGTTGCAACCATATAATGTCCTCCTGTCAGGGGATATGCGAAGTGTAAGGATAACTGGATACGTCAAGGCTTCCTATCCAGAGAAGTTTCTTAAAGGACGAAAAATCGGTATAACGGTTAATGTTGGAGATAAAGTCATATTTAAGAGGATTCCTGAATTAGATAAAGTTCTTTCTTTTGTTCCTGAAGACAGAGGTAAAAGCCTTATAATATTTGTGTTGGGCATGGATTCGTACACCGTGGCCAAGGTAGATAACGACTTATCAATAGTGAATCAACGAAGGTATCAATATTCGAAGCATGTGCCGTCAAATCAAGATGAAAAGGACAAGTTCAAGGAGGATGTTCAAAAGGATCTCCTATGGGCGATTGAAGAGAAGAAGAAAAGTGGTTGTGCAATAATTGTTGGTGCCAATATTATCTCTAAAAAGTATTTATCAAGTAGACTGGCCAAATGGATTGACTTAATCATTGAGGGAGACTTTGAGGGGGATTCGACCGGACTAATACAACTTATACGGCACAGTAAAGTAAGGGAGATGTTCGGCGACAACTACTACATTAATAAACTGGTCGTCTATGCCGAAGCCATGGCGAAATTAGAGCGGGGAGAGGTATTATATGGTTTCGATGAGGTGAAGGCCGCAATCAATTACGGCACAGCAAAACGATTAATAGTGGTTCCAGATCTGATATTTGATAAGCCGGAGCTTATCGATTTGATCGTCACTGCGTTAAAGAAAAGAATCGATGTAAGCATTATGGGTAAATCAGACTATGGATACTACATGGTTAAGAGGTATGGTGGTATAGTGGCGCTATTTTAGGTATTGTAGAAGTATGGGAAGTATCCCCTCTGTAAAGACTGCGAGCACCAAACCCCCAACCAACACATTCCGATTTCTCTGATTAAGTCCTGATGCTGTATATCTAATTAAACCATATACTATTAGGATGATATAGAGTGGTCTAAGTATGTAAACAAAAACGTCCACTCCCTTGAGAAGTATATAATGGAGTATCTTTTTTAGTGTGGATGCAACTTCATCAATCACTGGTTCATATTGGGATGCATTTAGATTTAGGGCATCTAAAATGATTTGTTTGGGCATCCCGTATCTCCTCCATTAGCATTGGTTGCAGATACGTATTTAAGTTAGTTAAGGAGTAGTGTTTAGGTATTTGGATATAGATTTATCTACATCATGCCATATTATTCAATTAAGATTGTTATGAGTACAGTCGAATTACTGATGTCTATACTGTTGTTTTGGATTGGTTTGTATTTTCTGAGTCAGTTCCTTAGGTTGGAGAACGCCATTCCCTGGATACGTGTAGGCCCTTTTTATCTAATGATTAAAAGTGAGCGCTTGAATAGGCTGCTTAGGGACTTCTCTGAATCTAAAAAAGGCTTTTTACAGCGGGTTCTTGATATAGCGTCTATATCGGGAATAATTATAGTTGGTGTTGCCATGTATCTCCTATTTATAAGCTTAACTAGATATTTTGAGGTGGGTGGTGGAGTTCAAACAGTTCAGCTTATCATCCCCGGTGTCACCATCTCCATCGACACTTTGATTAGAATGCTACCCGCCCTAACCCTAATCATAGTCTCCCATGAACTTGCCCATAAAATTGGTTTACATACTGAAGGAGTAAACATCAAATCGATGGGTGTAATTCTGCTGTTCTTGATTCCGGGCGCCTTTGTTGAGCCGGATGAAGACTCCTTTAAAAAATCTAACCCTTTATCGAGAATGAGGATCTTGAGTGCGGGAACCTTTGTAAATATGATTATTGGCCTTATGTTCATGCCGGTTATAATAAATCCGGGTGTCTTTTATGCTGTTATATCCCCCCTTTACGGTCCTCCCTCCGGGGTTATCGTAACAAGCATCGTCCCAAATTCATCCTTGGCCATGCAAAATAATATTAGTGTAGGTGATGTCATCATAGCCATAAATAACCATTCTATCAGTGATTTATCCAGTCTTTATCAAGTCAACCTACATCCCGGTGAGACTGCGGTGGTGCGTTATATAGATATGGATGATGGTTTGGAGCATATAATTACACTGAAGGCGTCTCCCGATCCCTATAATTCGTCCAGAGGAATCCTCGGCTTCATTCCCTCAAATTATTATCCCCCTCGCCTGGGTTTTCTAGACCCCTCTTTCCCAAACACTCTATATGAAGTCTTTTTCTGGATATATTTCTTGGGTGTGAATATCGCTATATTCAATATGTTGCCGATTTATGGTCTTGATGGCTATGGATATGTAGAGTCCCTTTTAGAATATGTTAATGTTCCTGAGACCTATAGGAAGGTTATTATAGGCCTCCTCCTAGCACTCGCCATCTCTCTACTTGCATTAAATCTCTTTGTCTCTTATGTGTTGAGGTAGCTAGTGATGAAATGCAGTTACTGTGAGAATGAGGCCATTTATAAGAGGAGATATAGTGGGGAAAACCTATGCATAAAACACTTCATAAGAACTATAGAAGAGAAGGTTTATAGAGTAATTAATCCCATTCTCGAGCATGGCGATAAGATCGGCCTAGCTGTCTCAGGGGGAAAGGACAGTCTGTCCATGGCATTCATCGTAAACAAGATTGTAGGTAAAATTAGGGGGCGTTCTATTGATTTGGTGGCCTTAATTGTTGATGAAGGAATCGCTGGATATAGGGATAAGTCGGTCGAGGCTGCGGTACGGCATCTTAAGGAATGGGGCATAGAGTATAGGGTAGGGTATGTAAGCAAGATATTTGAAACGACTGTTGATAAACTCGTGGCAGAAAATGATAAAAACCTCTCGTGTACGTATTGTGGGTTGTTGAGGCGCAGGGTATTGAATTTCCTCGCTGAGGATGAGGGGGTAGATAAAATCTTTACTGGCCACAATGCAAGTGACATAGCGCAAACAATATTGTTGAATATGCTTCAAGGTAATGTGAAAAACATAATGTATGAGACGGAGGCCCCTGGGGCCATTCCGAGAATCTATCCTCTGAAGAAGGTTCTCGAGCCCGAGGTCACACTATATGCATACTTAACGGGTATAGAATATTATGATAAGCCTTGCCCCTACACACGATATAGCATAAGGAACGATATTAGGAACTTCTTAACCTTCATGGAGAATAAGCGGCCCGGTATAACCTTCAGTTTGATAGCCTCAGCGGAGAAGATTAAGGCCTCTATAGGCAAGAAACTCCGGTTAAAGAGATGCAAGTTGTGTGGACAGCCGACTACACGGGAGGTATGTAAAGTGTGTGAATTGAGTATGCAGCTCGGCCTCCCAACTCCCAAAACAATATCAAAAAATATAAAAACCTCATAACAAAAATATAATATACAATCTAGTTTCCTTCATCTGCATTTGGGCCCGTGGTGTAGTGGTAGCACGCCGCCTTGGCATGGCGGAGGTCCCGGGTTCGATTCCCGGCGGGTCCACCATATACACCAAAACCAACCTAAATCTTTACTTTCTCTCCAATAAATATTACTAAATTCACGTCATTTAATTGCCATTTATAATGAAAAACTTTACATTATTAATTTTATATGTCTGCTGAGGATGCTAAGGAAACCATAGAGAGTCTTCTTCGAGAAGGCAGAATCTTCTATCCTCCTAGAGAGCTGGTTGAGTCTTCGAATATCAAGGCTTTCATGGATAGGCACGGCATAAAAAGTTATGAGGAGTTACTGGAGCGGGCCAAGGATATTGAGTGGTTCTGGAGTGAGATGGTTAGGGAGGTCGGCATAGAGTGGTTTGAAGCGCCGAAGAGTTCTTGAGTGGAACCCTCCATATGTCAAGTGGTTCGTAGGTGCTAAATACAACATAGTCCATGATGCTGTGGATAAACAGGCTAAACTCAGAAAAAATAAGGTTGCTTATATATGGGAGGGTGAGCCTGGAGAGGAAAGAAAAATAACTTACGGGGAACTACATGCTGAGGTAAATCGGCTGGCCAATGTTCTTAAAGCCTTGGGGATCAAGAAGGGGGATAGAGTGACTATCTGGCTTCCAATGATTCCTGAGCTGCCAATAGCCATGCTGGCTTGCGCCAAGGTAGGCGCTATCCACTCGGTCGTATTTTCAGGATTTAGTGAGAAGGCCTTACTGGATAGGATATTGGATTCGAAGGCGAAGCTTCTAATTACTGCAGACGGTTTTATAGAAACGGAAAGATTGTTGAGTTGAAGAATAGGGCCGACCGAATCCTAGGGCAAGCATATAGCATAGAGAACGTCATTGTATATGAGAGAATAGGGGATGGAAACGTTAGTATGAAGCGTGGGCGTGACTACTGGTGGCACGATATAATTAAGGGGCATTCAAGACACTGTGAGACGGAGGTTCTAGATGCAAATGACCTCCTCTTCATACTGTATACCTCTGGGACAACAGGTAAGCCGAAAGGTGTTATGCATGCGCATGGGGGTTATGCAGTTGGCACAGCCGCTACACTGAAATTCATATTTGACCTCAAGGATGATGATATATGGTGGTGTTCCGCCGATATAGGGTGGATAACAGGGCACAGCTACATCGTATATGGTCCTCTGATCCTCGGGGTTACACAGATAATGTATGAAGGGGCGCCTCTATATCCCGAGCCCGACAGATGGTGGAGTATAGTAGAGAAATATGGTGTTACCGTATTCTATACGGCGCCAACCGCCATAAGGATGTTCATGAGGCTCGGTGAAAAATGGCCGGCCAAACATGATCTAAGTTCATTGAGGCTTCTAGGAACCGTCGGCGAGCCCATAAATCCAGAGGCCTGGGTTTGGTACTATAAATATATCGGTGGTGAACGCTGCCCCATTATGGATACTTGGTGGCAGACCGAGACCGGCATGCAGATGATATCTCCGCTTCCAATAACTCCTTTGAAGCCAGGCTCGGCAACCAAGCCTTTCCCAGGCATAGATGCCGATGTATATGATGCAGAAGGTAGATCACTAGCCAAGAAAAACATCGGAGGATACCTGGTTATTAAGAAGCCGTGGCCAGCCATGTTGAGAGGCCTTTGGGAGGCGGAGGAGAAATACATAGAAACCTACTGGAGCATGTTCAAGGATACTTACTTCACAGGAGACGCTGCAAGAATAGATGAGGATGGCTACTTCTGGATACAGGGGCGTCTAGACGATGTACTCAAAGTATCTGGGCATAGGATTGGGAATTCGGAAGTCGAATCTGCGCTTGTCAGCCACCCGGCGGTTAGTGAAGCCGCTGTGGTGGGTAAGCCCCACGAGATCAAGGGAGAGGCCATAGTAGCATTCATAGTGCTCAGAAGTGGTTATGAAGCCAGTGAAGAGCTTAAACACAAACTTAGGAAACATGTGGAGAGTGAGATAGGGAAGATAGCTAGGCCGGATGAAATATACTTCGTCGCAGACCTACCCAAGACAAGAAGCGGAAAAATAATGCGTAGAGTCTGCAGAGCCATATTGCTAGGCATGGACCCCGGGGACGTATCGACCCTAGCGAACCCAGACGCCGTTGAGATAATAAGAGAAGCGGTGAAATAGCCAACCACCCAACTTCTTTATCAAACAAAACAAACACCGCTAAATAATTACAGTTCTATATACCATTACAGAGGTGACCCGAGGATTGCGTATACCGCTAGGAAAAGGAGTTCCTGTGGCAACACCCAAACATTTCCTAAACAATGAGAAATATCCTCCAATAGG
>JALTTZ010000135.1 GCA_027047855.1 Nitrososphaeria archaeon | reverse complement strand
CACGACGCCCATGCTTAAATGTAAATGGTTATATTTGTATATACATAGGTTCAATATTGTCTAAATCGCAATTCTTATATCACTATTTTGATACTTCAGTAATAGAATGTTTAAGAAACCGCGAGAACCATCAGTGAGGGGTATAATGTACTCATCCTTCTTCCTAGGACTTATGCTATCAATCATTAAAGCAACTCCCAATAACCTAACAGAGATATTATTACTAATACTGTCCGGCATAGCCTTCGCAACTCAGTTTCTCCTATTCACTTACATTAACGAAGCGGTCCGGAAGAGGAAATATAAGCGTTTAGTAAGGCCCTTAATGATTATTTCTCTACCCTACCTAATACCTTTTCTTGCCAATAAGTGGTTATATATCTCAGTGGCGCTGTCCATCAAAGGGCTATTATTTATATTGACAGGAATCTCGACCGAGAGAAATAGCCGGGGAGGCATATTTAGCTATCTAATGGGGACAGCATTGATAACCACTCCGTATCTAGATCCACCAGCCTATATAGGACTAAACTACATGGAGGTTTACTATATCTGGATATTAGTAGCCACATATTATACATCCACCTCCTACTATATCGAGTCTAGACTAGGGTTTAGGGAAGTAAAACCCATCTACCCCTTATTAACGTGGATATGGATAATTCCAACAATCTACACCTTATATCCAACTCCCTACATCTTCATACCCTTAATAGAACCAACCATCAAACAAATAAGAAACGTGATCAGGAACACAAAAGTAAAGAAAGGACAGGACATCGTAAGGATGGGTAGAGAAGAGATGCGCAGGGGATATCTATTTACCGTATTGCTACTAATAAGTTTCATACTTAGCAATATAGAGGGACTAGAATATGTAAATTTGATATAATACATTACGCAATTATTAATTATAGCAGCAATATCATGTACCGGATGGTGTTAATATGGACCTCAATATAGATGACGTTGAATTAGAAATCTTAAAAATGTTACAAGAAGATGGTAGGCTATCGTATGCTGATATAGCGAAGAAATTGAAGATACCCCAGTCCACAGTAAGGTTTAAGGTTAACAAGTTGACTAGAGAAGGATATATAAAGAAGTTTATTGCAATTCTAGACCCAATAAAACTCGGCTACCCTATAATTATGATCATGCTACTAAGAACCGATCCCAGGAAATTTAATAATATATTTAATCGGATTAGCGAGATAAAAGAGATACACCACATGTTCCAAATAACTGGAAAATATGACATAATAGCAATATTCCATGCTCGGGACATGGAACATGTGGGTGAACTAAGTAACAGAATAAAAAGTCTTGAGGGTATATTGGATTCTGAAGTGCTTCTAGCTACAGGGAGATTGTTAATAAAGAACGAATTACCGATCTGAGCTTTAATATATAGTCAATTTTCGTCTAGTTAAAGTCTTTATCAACTCAATTACATGAGGATACTGCTTTAGTCTACTACCAAAGATTTTTATACCATTATCCCTTATGTTAATAGAAATATTCCCTCGCGCTATACCTAGATACTCCATCAACTCTATTATATCTCCTTCAGTAACGACTGGAAGATTTGATGGGTCTCCACAGGGCCCATAATTACACATATTGCATGATTGTTTCCTTGAATCTATGTTTGCCGAGCAAGCGCTCGGAAAAACTTTATACCCATATTCCTTAGCCTCGTTGACCAGCTTTTTCTTAATATCTGTTGAGTATATATATCTTTGCCTATTGTCTATGCTATACCTGATTCTCTCCTTGATTAGTCGCAATAATCTCGGCTCCAAGGTCTCCTCTAATCTTTTGTATATCTGTCTGTTTAGTCGAAGGCTTCCATACACCACTTGTATAACCCCTCTTTCGGCGACTGCTCCCAACAGTTTAATATTTTCTTTGTCGGTGATCCCTGGGATTATTGGTCTAACAAATAACGTTGTATGTACCTTAAATTTTACAAGGTTTTCGATCGATTCCAATCTCTTCTCTGGAGCGGGGGCATAAGGCTCTAAGATTCTATGATATGATAACGTGGTAAAGGTATATAGTATGCTTACGTTTGGATTAGAATCTCGTATTTTGATACTCGTATCTGAAGTGATTGTGGCCTTGGTGGAAGCTTGGGTGGGGTTCTTAAGATATTTACTAATTAAATGCAATAGTTCAATAGTGAAATCGGTTATGAGAGGATGGAAGGGTTCCGTGACTGAACCTATCGCAAGAAATGTTCCGTTTACTCCCGGTACGAAATAAGGGTTTGAGAGCAGGGCATATATTATTGATATAGGGGGAATAGGATATTTACCCATTCTTCTTGGGAATCCCATACTATATATGTAGCAGTATACACATTGGTATGAACACCCTACGCCCGTATGTATTGTTAGGCCACAATGCCGTGGCCTTCTCTTTGCATGCCAATCAGATTCAGCCCGTTCAATATCTTCTCTCGACAGTAAACTAGCTATCTCTTCTTTTAGATTCTTCTTATTTTCTAATGTAGTTATAAATATATTCATATTTCGCTACTCATCCCCCTATGGATACGTCCGAACTTTCCCCAAACATCTATTTTCAGATATTTGTTATGAAACTATAAATATGATTGGTGTGTATAAGTAGGTTAGGGCATCATTGGAGCCACTATCCATGAAACTAAGAAAGGCGGGTGAATCAAAGAACTCCCGCATAATCCTTGCGGTTGATGTAACCAAGGAATTTTCCCGTGCTAGTGGCATGGACGTACTCCTAGACTTACTAAAGTTATTTAACTCTGTTGGGAAGTATGTGGCCGGAGTCAAGATCGGGCTACCAACACTCCTGAGCGCGGGTCCAGAATCAATTTATAGGCTTATAAATGAATATGAGTGGGACTTCTTCTTCATAGCCGACTTGAAGATTGCCGACATATCCTATGTAAACAGTCTAATATTGTCGAGGTTGAGGGAGATTGGATTCGATGCAGCAATCATACATTCGTTTATTGGTAGGGAGAAGGGGCTTATGGATACAGTTGAGGCGGCTAGAGATATAGGTATTGGGGTAATATCTGTTGTCGCCATGTCCCACCCCGGTGCGAATGACATCCTAAATAAGAATTTCGACTACCTTTTGCAGTTAAGTATGGATTCGGGTGTCGATGCAGTCGTCTTGCCAGCCACATTCACCGAGTATATAAAGCGTGCTAGGAATGCTGGTTTCAAAGGTGTCATTATGTCGCCCGGGATTGGGGCCCAGGGTGCAAAACCTGGTTCTGCAATTAAAGCCGGAGCTGATTTCGAGATAATTGGGAGAATGATCTACAAATCTGAAGACCCCACAACTACAGCAAGAAAGTTGGTCGAGGTGTTGAGATGGGAATGAAGACGACTTTAAAAGAACTTATTTTGAGGCTGCATGAGATAGGATGTTTCCAGTTCGGTGAATTCGTGCTGACCTCCGGCCAAAAGAGTCCATACTATATTGACCTTAGGAAGATTGTCTCTTATCCAGCTGTGTTTAGGAGCGTAATAGAACAATATATGCTTGGATTAAAGGAAGTAGATGATTTCGATGTTGTTGTAGGAATCGAGACAGGTAGTATACCCATTGCAGCAGCTATATCCTATGAACTACGTGTACCTATGATTTATGTAAGGAAAAAGAAGAAAGAGGTTGGGAGAGGAAGACTAATCGAGGGAGATTTAGTTGAGGGGAGCAAGGCGGTAATTATTGAGGATGTAGTTACGACTGGGGGAAGCATAGCTAGAGCAGTTGAAGCAGTTAGAGATGCGGGCGGCAAAGTAGAATTTGCCTTAGCATTAGTAGATCGTCTTCAGGGGGGCAGAGAGAGATTGAGGGGCATTGGTGTCGACCTGGTAGCCATATTGAATATAGTGGATGTATTCGAGGTTCTTCTAGAGGAGAATCGTATCTCCCCCTCAACGTACAAGAAAGTTATGGATTATGTTGGAGGTGTCGTTAAGTTATGAAGGGTAAGGATATAATCTCTATATTAGATTTTGATGCGGATGAGTTGATAGATATTTTCGAGTTAGCTAAAGATATTGAGGGAAATCCGGAGAAATATAGAGATACTCTTCATGGCTATGTTCTTGCACTACTCTTTTTTGAGCCTAGCACCAGAACTATGTATAGCTTCCAGACGGCCATGGCTAGACTCGGAGGAGCATCTCTAGTATTCTCAGACACCAGTAAGACATCCATAGCAAAGGGGGAAACGCTCGGTGACACCATAAGAATGTTCGATGGATATGCCGATGCAATAGTAATTAGACATAGGATAGAGGGGGCGGCGAAATATGCCGCGGATATAGCCGAGGCCCCAGTTATAAATGCAGGTGACGGGACTCATCACCACCCGACCCAAGCGGTTATCGATCTATACACAATATGGAAATATCGGGGTGTGATTGAAGGATTAAATATAGGGGTATTGGGTGACTTGAAGTATGGTAGGGCCTCGACAAGTTTCATATATGGCGTTTCACTCTTCAAACCAAGCAAGTTATACTTAATTTCGCCTGAGGAGCTGAGGCTGAAAGAGGAGGTTAAATCAGATTTGGATCGCATGGGTGTAGATTTCGTTGAGACGACTGACTTGGAAGGGTCATTGAAGGAGCTGGATGTACTGTACGTGACTAGGATTCAGAAAGAGAGGTTCCCCGATCCAGCTGAATACGAGAGGGTTAAGGGAAGTTATGTAGTTAATATGGAGTTGCTTAAGAATGCTAAGGAGGGATTGATGGTTATGCACCCCCTCCCTCGAGTAGATGAGATATCAACAGATGTAGACTCTAGCCCTTATGCCTACTATTTCAAGCAGGCGAGGTGTGGCGTACCTATTCGAATGGCTTTACTGAAACTTGTAATTATTGGTGATAAAAATGGATGTAGATAGAGAGCTTCTGGTTAGGAAAATTAAGGATGGAACAGTAATTGACCATATACCGGCGGGTAGTGCGCTAAACGTCATTAAGATTTTGGGGCTTCCACGGGGGAGTAGAAATAGGATGGCCATCATAATGTATACATCGAGCTCTAAAATGGGTCTTAAGGATATAGTGAAGGTCGAGGGGTTAGAACTGACCTCGAAAGAGGTGAACATGATTGCACTTATAGCGCCGACAGCCACAATCAATATAGTTAGAGACTATGTCCTAGTCAAGAAAGAGAGAGTGAAGATACCTGAATTAATTGAGGGAATTATAAAATGTTCGAACCCCAATTGTATATCTAATCAAGACCGGGAGACCGCTGTACCTAAGTTTCGCCTTGTCTCCGAGGAGCCACTCATCCTCAGATGTGAGTACTGCGAGAGGTATACATATAAAAAGGACATACTTAGACAATTCGGGATCGGTAGATAGCAAATGATAATACATGGAAAAGCTTTGATCAATCGCTCTATAGAGGATGTATACATCGAGATTGAGAGTGGAATAATAAAAAGGATTTCTAAAGAGAAGCCTAGGGATAAAGTTATAGAGTATGGGGATAATGGAACCATAATATTCCCTGGAATGGTCGATATTCATGTACATATGAGAGACTTCAACCAGGCATACAAGGAAGATTTCTATACGGGGACGAAGGCAGCGGCCGCTGGAGGCGTATGTTTAGTTATGGACATGCCGAACACAGACCCCAAAAACAATTCCTTAGAGGTGTTGTCCAAAAGAGATAAACTAGCTAGCAAATCCGTTATTGTGGATTATGGTCTCTATTATGGCCTCCCCGATGAAAAGGAAGCACTCTATGGGTATGAAGATATAGCATGGGGTATTAAAATATATCCAGAAGATTATAATAACCCACTGTTAATGGAGGCACTAAACTATAATAAAGAAAAGAGATTGTTAACTGTAGTCCACCCGGAGGACCCTATTGACATCGAGGAGGGTTATCGGGGGCTAGGATGTGAATTGAGAGCTATAGCTAAATTCATAGAATTAGCGATAAAATATGGATATAGGGTCCACCTTACACATGTAACATCTGTGAATTCCATATTGCTATCGAGACTAGCTAAGGATCATGGAGTGACGCTGGATACATGCCCTCATTACCTATTGCTAAACAAGAACAGACGAAACGAAGCATACTTTAGGGTCAATCCCCCACTAAGGGATGAATACATCCAAGAGAATCTATTAAGGAGCCTATCTAGAATCAGGGTGGATGCTATAGCAACCGACCATGCCCCCCACACATTAGAGGAGAAGAGAGGGGATGACCCGAGACCAGGGTTTCCGGGTCTTGAGACTTGTCTACCTATATTAATTACACTCTATAAACATGGATATTTAGATATATGGGACATAGCTGACCTGTATTCTTTGGGTCCAGCAAAAATAATTGGAGTTGATAAGTACTTAGGAAGTATTGAGGAGGGCAAAGCCGCAAATTTAGTAGTATGCAATATCAAAGATGAGTATAAAATAGATCCTACGGAATTTCATAGTAAGGCGAAGCATAGTCCATTTGAGGGAATGAATGCATATGGCAAGGTTATCGCGACAATGATTAGAGGGGAGTTTGTCTATAGGGATGGAGACTTCTTGGTTCAGAGGGGATATGGAGATAACATTAGAAGATTGACTAAGAATAACCATGGTTAGGAATATGGAAATGAGAGCATATGCTAGAGGGAGGGAGAATCAAAATGTCGTATAGAGTTGGTAGAGTTAAAGGAGTCTATGCACACACAAGTCTACTGAAATCACTAACCATAGAGTTGGAGGATGACCTTAATATCATCCCGGGTCAATTCCTGATGGTGTGGTTACCAGGTTATGAAGAGATCCCCCTTAGCCCCTCCTATGCAGATCAAAATATAGTAAGATTGACTGTTAAGGGTGTGGGTGAAACGACCAAACGCCTAATTAGCCTAGACACAGGTGATAGGATCTATGTCAGGGGACCGTATGGAAGAGGCTTTGATCTCGATAAGCCCGGGAAATATCTATTAGCTGGTGGCGGATATGGGGCCGCACCCATTATCTACTCCGCATATAAACTAAGTAAGCTGGGTAATCAAGCAGTATACGTCGAGGGGGCAAAGAGTATTAAGGAACAGTTGTTTATAGATGAAGCTCGGAAATTGGGATTAGAAGCTATCTTGGTAACAGAGGATGGTTCCTCGGGAATCAAGGGACTGATCACCGATTATATAAAACAAATTATTGGTGAATTTGATATTCTACTAGGTTGTGGGCCGGAACCGATGCTAATAAAGTTGCTAAATATGTGTATTGAGTCTGGAGTCGATTGCCAATTATCCTTTGAACGGGTAGTTAAATGTGGTATCGGTATATGCGGCTCATGTGTCCTAGGGGATAGGGGATTACTGGTTTGTTATGATGGACCAGTATTCAATAAAGAAAGACTGATGGATTTGAGTTTTAAGGAAGTGGTGTGAAAATGGTTGATTTGAGGGTCGAATTGGCTGGTATTAAATTGTCGAATCCTACTGTGCTTGCATCGGGGATCTTAGGTGATAATGCCGCTTTGTTGAGGAGGGCGGCTAAAACCGGCTTTGGAGCGGTAACCACCAAGAGCTTTACTATAGAACCCCGTGAGGGATATGCAACTCCCATAATAGCTGAAGTAAAGGCAGGTTTATTGAATGCAGTCGGATTAGCTAACCCTGGCTATAAAGAGATTAAGGATATTCTTCCTAAAGCTAGGGTGAATGGGGTGCCCATTATAGTAAGTTTAGCGGGCTCAAAGATTGATGAATTTGTCGAGATGGCTATTTATGCTGAAGATTGGGGGGCGGATATAGTAGAACTCAACTTAAGCTGCCCCCATGTATCCATGATGGGTATGGATATAGGGCATGACCCCGCTTTCGTCGCTAATTTAGTAGGGGAATTAACTGGAGTGATAGAAACTCCAGTATTCATCAAGATTGGATTAACAGATAATTATATGGAAGTAGTCTCACGAGCCCTCGATAAGGGAGCAGCTGGTATAACTGCTATAAACACGGTCAAAGCGATGGCGATAAACATATATGCAAAGACACCAGTATTGTCACACAGATATGGTGGGTTAAGTGGGCCCGCGATTCACCCAATAGCAACAAGAGTAATTTATGACATATATAGAGAGTTCAAACCCCCAATAATCGGCATAGGCGGTGTTGAAGCATGGGAGGATGCAGTCGAATTTTTGCTGGCCGGGGCGACAGCCATCGGTATAGGGACTGCGGTCTCTAAGCACGGCCTCACTATATCTAAAGTAGTGAGTGACGGAATTAGAACATATTTAGAGAGGGAGGGGTTTGAATCGGTTAGGGATATAATCGGCTACGTGCATAGAAAGTAGTTATAACCATTTCCTAGAGATAGTTATATTTTTGGTGTCTGTATGGAGTTTAAATTAGATCCTGATATTGAATTAGTTAGGAGGGTTTCTAGGGAATTCGCGAGAAATCATTTTGATGAAAAGATTGCTCGCATAGTGGACGAAAAGGAAGAGTTTCCTTGGGAGATATACAAGCTAGTTGCAGAGCAAAGACTACTAAGACCTTCAATACCCGAGGAATATGGGGGAGGAGGCTTCAATATGCTGGCTGAATCCATAGTTCACGAAGAATTCACCCGGGTTGACTCGACGTTAGGGCAAGCGGTTCTCAGTGGAGCATTCGGCTCAAAACTCATTTATCTATATGGAACTGAGCGCCAAAAAAGAAAATATCTCAAAAGAGTTTTAAATGGTGATTCGGTTATGTATGCCGCATTTACCGAACCGGGTCATGGAAGTGACATTACAAAGTTAGATACTAGGGCTGTGAAAAAGGGAGACCGGTGGATAATTAATGGTGTTAAGACTTTTATTACGAATGCCCCGATCGCAGAATTCGGTATTGTTTTATGCCAAATGGATGGGGATGATAAACCTTATAGACACCAAATTATGTTTATAGTGGATAATGATCAACAGGGAGTAAAGATAAACCCGCTGAAGGGTAAGATGGGGCAAAGAGGATCACCCATTGGAGAAGTTATTTTAGAGAACGTAGAATTGAATGAGGAGAATATCTTAGGCCGTCCGGGCAGAGGATTCTACCAAGCATTAAATTTCTTTAGTTATGGAAGGGTAAGAGCGGCAAGTAATGCACTCGGTATGGCGCTTAACGCTCTTGACAAAGCCTTAGAATACGCGACTGAGAGAGAACAGTTCGGAACAAAAATTATAGACTTTCAGGCAATATCACATAAAATAGCGGTCATGACACAGTTGATAGAGGCTTCGAGGCTGCTTACATATCGTGCAGCCTGGGCACTTGATGAAGAGAATTTAGATAATAGAGTTAAGTCGATATATGCGGCTATAGCGAAGAGATTTTCCACCGAGGCTGCATGGAAGGTGGTCGACATGGCTCTACAAATATTCGGCGGATATGGGTATATGAAAGATTTCAATATAGAGAGAATCATGAGGGATCTAAGGGTCTTGAGAATATATGAAGGAACAAGCGAAATATTGAACGAAGTAATTTTACATGGCCTAAAGAACAAGTATTATGAATTATAAAAACCTATTAGATTATGTGCAGATATAATACATGAGGAATAGTTATTTGAGTATAGTTTGGCTATCGATATGATAAAGATAATGTTAGTTATATATGGTGTCGAGAAGCAGACAGTTGATTTCGTAGCTTCATTCTTAAAGGATGCCCGTAATGTGGAGGTTCAAGAAAGAGAAATAAAAGAAATACCTTATGACCTATTCAACGATAAAAGGGGTCAGTATAGAGGAGATTTTATCAATCAATGGATATATAAGAACCTGAAGAAGAAGGGTACCGATATTGTTATCGGCATTTTGGATGTAGACGCATATGTACCTCCTCTTAATTTTATTTTCGGGGTGGCTAGCCCAAAATTAAAAGTGTGCACAGTGTATCTCGCCAGACTAAAAATTGGAGTTGATATATATGGTCTATTGAGTAGACTTAAGAAAGAGGTTCTACATGAGTTGGGGCATTTATTCGGGTTACATCACTGTTTAAATAAACTTTGTGTAATGGCATTCAGTAACTCCATCTATGATGTCGATAGAAAGACCTATAAATTCTGCGGTTCCCACTATAGTAGGCTAGCGATGGGTGGCTTAGAGTTTAAGAGTAAGTATAAACTTATTTGAAGAATATTTTATTCTGAATGAAACCGATCTTTTCTATCTCTATCTTAACGACATCCCCGTCCTTTAACAACTTGTCCTCTCCCTGAAAGAAGCCGACGCCAGCTGGAGTGCCAGTAGATATTATATCTCCAGGTTCGAGGGTCATGACCATACTTATTTTGTGGATGATATCCGGTATCTTGAATATCATTTCCTTTGTATTTCCATCTTGCCTCAATTCATCATTGACCCATGTCTTAATACTTAGGTTATGTGGGTTTTCTATTTCGTCTCTAGTTACTATCCATGGACCTGTTGGTGCAAATCCATCGAACCCTTTTCCGCGAGTCCATTGACCATCTCTGAATTGATAGTCTCTAGCTGATAAATCATTTAGAATCATGTATCCTAAGATATACTCGTAGGCCTCCGATTTTTCTATGAAACGGCCTCGTTTCCCTATGATTACGGCTAACTCCCCCTCATAATCTAGTTTCTCAACCATTTTTGGTACAAGGATATCGTCATATGGTCCAGCTATACTCGTCCTAGGCTTCATAAAAAGCACTATGTCATCTGGAAATTCACGACCTCCTTCCTCCACATGGCTCGTATAATTTAGCCCAAGACATACTATCTTCCCGGGGTATTTCACTGGGGGGAGTATATCAACTTCCTCTATATCCAATCTTAGGTGTTCCTCGAAGGGGAAGTCCTTTAGAGTATTTAGGTCTATGGACCTTGGGTTCAATGGATATTCTATATAGTTGGGCAAGTCTAACTCCTTGAACGGCGCTATGTAACCATCTATTAATACCCCTAAACCCTCTTCCATCATGTGCTTATACCTGATTATCTTCACCATATTGGTTACACCACACCATATGTCCTATTAGACCCATGCTATTTAAGTTGTTTCGGTAACACTTATAGAAACTTAATTTTAAATTATATTATTTTATGATTAAAAAACTCAGCCTTTCCTACTACGAGATGCTGAAGAGATCAAAGTTTAAACTATCTAAACAAGTAGATAGAGTGAAATCCACATGGATTAAATTGAGTGAAGCAGAGGAACAGAGGTTCGATTCATTAATGGAAAAATTAATCAAGGTCTCACTTCACGACCACACAGTCGTTTTTCCAGAGAACCCGGACGAATTTATTGAATTCGCTAGAAGTGGAGACTGGGTTATAGGTGTTGAAGGGCTGGCGAGGTCACGGCTCGATGCCGTATTTGAAGGAATGGATGACGGCACGTGTTTAGCTAGATCCCCTGATCCTTGGAGCTGGGATAATGTAGTCTACCAATTAGGACTCATTAACTACTATGTAGGTAAGATTGACGAAATTTTTATTGGTCTATCTGCAGATGATATTGTGAAAGCCCATAATGAGGATAAATTAGCCATGTTCATACACCTAGAAGGCGCCCCCCACATGGGCGAGGAAATAGACCTTACCAGAATTTTGTATGGCTTTGGAGTTAGATGTATGGGTATCGTTTATAGTGTGGGTAATGAATATGGATCAGGCTTGGCCGATGATAAAGACTATGGTCTAACTCCCTTGGGTTCAAGGTTAGTCACTGCTATGAATGAAATGGGTATAGTTATCGATTTAGCTCATGCAAACGATAAAACATGTTTGGAAACAATAGAAATATCTAGCAAGCCCGTCTTAATTACCCATGCAGGGGCACGTTCGGTCTGGCCAACCCGTAGAATGAAGCCAGATGAAGTCCTAACAGCGTTAGCAGACAATGGAGGGGTAATAGGCATAGAGGCCGCACCACATACAACCATATCCAAAAACCACATAAGCCATTCAATCGAGAGCATCATGGACCACTTTACCTATATTGAGGAGTTGATCGGTATTGATCACTTAGCCTTTGGACCAGATACCTTATTTGGTGACCATGTGTCTCTACATAAAGTCTTCCGTGAATACCTAAGCATACAAAAGTCTAAAGAGACCCATATAGAGTATCCACAGGTAGACTTTGTCGATGGGCTTGAAAACCCAAGTCAATACCCGAATATCATAAGATGGCTAATAAAACATGGCTATTCGGATACAGAAATCGAGAAAGTTACCTTCAAGAATATCTACAGAGTTCTGAAACGAAGTATAGGCTAACTCCCAATTAAGTAACATCAAACACCTCAGCCTTCTGAAATTCAATAATCTTGTCTACACCTATCCTGCATAATTTATTTATATCTCCACCACCGCCGATAACAACATTCTTTTTTAGGAGAGATTTATCGACAATTGTTCTTAAAGGAACCCCCACGGGCGGCATTCCTCCAACCGTGAAACCAGTCAACTTCTCAACTTCACTCGGTTTCGCCAACCTGCAGCGACCAACTATAGACTCCAATTTCGTTAAATTCACTTTCTTGTGCCCAGGAACAATTACAAGCACCGGCTCCTTCTCACCAATAAAAACAAGTGATTTAATTATATCTTCAGGTTTAGAGCCAGTCGCTTTAGCCGCCTGCTCCACAGTTTTAACCAACTTATCAAGAATTATTATTTCACCACCGAGACTGATTATAATCTTCTCGATGTCCATACAGACTGCACCAACTAGTGGTCCAAAAGAATATTTACTCATACATCTTTAATCTCTCTTCCTTATTACTAACTATTCGGCTCACACCCTCCGGATCCTCAATAACCAATGTGAACTCTAATTTCCCTTCAAGAGCCTTCTTCAATGCATCCATACGCTCCTTCCAAGCCTTCTTGTCAACATCTTTATCCTTCTTAAGGAAATCCATTACCTCAGCCACTCTTAACAAAACCCCCTCAACAGTAGTTATGAAACCTTGTGACGAAGCGCCAGGAGTTATAGATACTTGAAGCTCAGGAATATTGATTGACGCCGAGGATGCCCTTATTACAATAGTACCCAAATCGTCAAGATTCTTTACTCGATACCTCAATATTTGTGAACCTCTACTATCAGCCATTCTAGTATCTCTGTATGTGAATTTACATCCAGGGCATTCACCACTACTCAATATAACCCTCCCAATTATAGGGACATTATGCATATACTCCTCAATAAACATCTTCTTCCCACATACGGGGCATTCGGCCTCTATTTTCCATAGAAATTGGGGTTGTCTAGCTTTCATACTGTTCTCTGCCTTCATACCATAATGGAATAATATACATATGATATAAATAATATTTGTGCTACCGGGTATAAGTATCAATCAATACACACGAATGTAAACAAATCATTTACACCCTAGACACATATGTAAATAGAGAGATAATTACACCATCCATGTACAATATTTGCATGTTTTATGTGATATTTAGGCATATTTTGCCTATAAAGAATATCTATTACAATATATCTATCTTATAGGTTAATGGTGTAAAATATGCAAGCCCTAAAACTACTAGACAAAGCAAGACTAACTGGCATCCACTATAAGATTCTCATTATAGGTTCATTAATATACATGCTGACAGCGATGAATGTCATGCTAATCGGGTCAGTAGTGACCCCCATCATTACAGAGTGGGGGTTGGATAAGGCGTTAAGAGGCCCCATTTTCAGCATAGGGTTTCTAGGAATGTTCGTAGGTGCAATCGTTTTTGGAAGGGTCGCGGACATAATTGGCAGGAGACCAACACTAATAATAGTGATCTTAATTGAGGCAATATTCACTGCATTACATGCGTTGGCCACGGATCTAAACACTCTGTACCTTCTAAGATTCCTAGCTGGTGTGGGTCTCGGTGCAGCCTTGCCACAACCAGGGATATACGTATCAGAATATACACCTAAAGAATACAGAGGAAGATTCCTTGGCCTTGTAGAGACTTCATGGGTGTATGGTGCATTACTCGCATTGATTTTTCCCTATGTAATCATACCAAATTATGGATGGAGGGCTGCTTTCGTAGTTGGACTCCTCCCACTCTTATTACTGCCCTTTGTAATAAGATACATGCCTGAGTCTATTAGATACCTACTAAAAAAAGGAAGGAGAGAAGAGGCAAAAAGAATTCTTAACAGCATTGGCTTCGAGACAGCCACCATAGAAATTGAAGAGTTAGAGACCAGATACAAAATATGGGACTTGTTTTCTCGCCGATACATATCTAGAACCATCCTTTTAGCAATTCTCTGGATGAGCCTAGTATACACTTACTATGCAATTTTCCTTTGGCTACCAACAATATATGCAACCTCATTCGGGATGAGCATATTAAAATCGCTGTTTTGGACCCTAGTAGTAACACTATTCCAGATACCCGGATACTATTCCGCGACATTCCTTCTAGATAGAATAGGCAGGAAAAGAGTATTGACTATATATCTCGTTCTGGCTGGCATCGCATCCCTATTAATGAGCATATCAACCAGTCTACAGTGGTTCCAAATATGGACAGCAGCAATATCCTTCTTCAATCTAGGCGCATGGGCAGGACTCTACACCTACACACCAGAATTATATCCGACCGAAATAAGGGGAGTAGCATCAGGTTTTGCCGCTAGCATGGGGAGGATAGCCGGAATCATATCGCCCATTGTGACCGCTATGCTATACACCTCATATGGTTTACTTGGGCCATATGCCCTCACAGCCGCGGTACATGTCTTGGCCGGTATCTCAGTAATCTTATTGGGCATAGAAACAATGAGAAAATCGCTCGAGGAATTAGAATAAGCATTTAGATATTCGAATCATCCGCCTCTTTTTATTCTATATATAGATATCCGCGCGTCCTTATCAAGCACACCTCGCTCGACTAAGCCATGTTCTATCAGTATTTTTAGGGCGTGCCTAACCGTTCGAGGGGGGAGAAGCGTCTTACTCATAAGTTCTCTCAATGTCAACCCGCCTTCATATTCAAGTATTCGAAAAACGAATTTTGCACTTGGTGGGAGATCCTTAAGATCGACTTTAGCGCCTTTTCTAGGTATCCTCATTGAAAGTTTTGTATCTAAATCAGTAGAACCCTCATAAAATTCAATCATCCCAATAGTATATCTACTCTTACTTATTCGGAGTTTCTCCGTCTCTATCCAATGTCTATACTGGCCATCAACAACCACAACATATTCTTTTGGAGACAAATCCACTAGCTGTATCGTACTTTCCATAGAAGTTACGATAGGCTTGTGGCTAGGAATCAATGAATTAATCGGAACTATACTTACGGCATCCAAATCCTTAAGAATAGGTCCTCCCGCAGAGAGAGAATAGCCTGTTGAACCTACCGGTGTAGAGACAATTATACCATCTGAGGTATCGCTCCATATGTAATCCCCATTAATGTATAACCCGTATCTAATAAGCTTACCTGGGGTAGAATTCAATACAACTATATCATTAAAGGCGGGGGGTAGGGCGCGCTCACCATCCCACGCCACCAACCTATGTAGCCTCCTTATTCTATACTTTCCTCTAATTAAATCCATGATTATTAAATGTAATTCTTCGATTCCTCTAACCGTGAAGAAACCTGAGGACTTTTTACCAGCAAGTGGCACGACTGAGATATACCTATCACCTATACTCAACATAGTTCTCAATAGAAGTCTGTCACCACCGACAAGAAGCAGGAAAGTATCTTCTTTTAGAGACAAGGAAGCAAGGATATCTTCCAATTCACCATCGAACTTATAAATCTCATAATTTAACTTGAATCTAGATAGTATTTTCTCCACGGTACTAAGGCCCCTATCCCCCAACTCACCTTGGTCAAAAATAAGAACAATTTTCATTAGCGATCACTTGGTATAGCACGATATTCAATACACTTATTTAATTAATTGGTTGTTTAATAAAAAATAAAATTATTATTTGCCTAATGTTCAATCAATCATATATAATATTGAA
>JALTTZ010000134.1 GCA_027047855.1 Nitrososphaeria archaeon | reverse complement strand
TATAAGAATAGCGATAATCAGGCCATAGATAGCTACACCCTCACCGAGACCTGCGAGAAGCAACAACCATGTAGATAGTTCAGATTTCTCAACAAGAGCAGCCATACCAGAGCTCGCAGTACCACTAATAGCGATGCCTGCACCTAGAGTTGATCCGGCTACGGCTATACCAGCACCAATAAACTTATCACCTTGGGGAACTGCACCTTGTTCTTGACCGAATACCGTAACCGCTAGCGATGAGAAAGCGATAACAACTATAAGCAAATTGAAGAACAATATCAGATTAAACACCAGTCTTCTTCGCTTCGATCCACTTAATAATTTCTTAATCTCTGTGAACATTATCATACCCCCCGGGCAATTATTAAAAACTATTTATCTTGATACATCCTTTATAAGGTTATTTATATATTATAAAAATGTCTAAAGACGCATAGGCCTAAACAAACGACCCTCATCAATGTAAAACTTCGTCGAGAATTCGTAGAACAGAAGCCTAATAGACTGTATGCCAGCAGCGAAACCTTCAATGAGAATCACAATTATATTAAATGTTAAGTAAGCTGGAATAAACCCCATACTGTTGGCCAGTATACCTGCAACAGACGCAAGCGCCACATGGGCGATGGCGAATGCCCCAAGCCTTATATAAGAAATTGAGTTCGTTATGTATGATAAAAACATTTCAATAAACTCACTTATCCCTTCCATTAAAGCCTCTGAGAACGGATGCCTGTGCTTTGAAAATAGGTTAAGTAAAGTTGGTTTGACGAATATAAAGATAAGTAAAGCCAACTCTACCATAACTAGTGGAAAGTTCTCAGGAGCACCGAATACCGATAAACTCATGTTTCCTATGACGAAACGTATGGCTAGTACAATACCAATTAGATAATAAATCATGCCAACTAGACCACGCCAACCTAGAAACGCCTCTGTATAATTCCTATTCATCAAATTGTTAACAATATTAATCAACAATCCAATATTCAGTTGAATCAAACCGAATATAATTGATGCAACAGCAATAACAAGAGGTTCCTCCATCGGATTCAACCATAATGGATGCATAAAATGAACGAGGAATGACTCCCCATAGAGAAAACCAAAGAAGATTGAGAAAATACTTGCTGTCGATAAGATAGCGCCTAATTTATTCAAAGCAGAGTAAGAAATGCCCAGAAACGGCTTCTTTATTCTGTACAACATTAGTCCTATTATGAAAAGAATAACCCCTTGCCCCACATCACCAAACATCATACCATACATTATCGAGAAAAGAATGGTGAAGGGGATAGTTGGATCAATCTCATTATAATTCGGAATACCCCTCATTCTAACAATGAGCTGAAATCTACTTAGAAGTGGGAGCTTAGGTAGCAAGGTTGGGGGATTATCACTAGGCCCGGGATCCGAAATTTCTAAGTGCATAACCCCATGAGTAGCCTCATTCAAAGATGACTTCAGGACATCTACATAATCACTAGGAACCCAACCATAAATTACAGAGAAGTTCCTAGTCCTAACCAACATTGACTTTACCCTATACATAAATTTAACATATCTATAGTAAGGATGAAACTTATTCTTTAAATTCTCAAATTCCTTCTTCAAGCGCCCTAACTCTTGCAAAATTTTCCCCTTCTCATCGACCAACATTTGATAAACTTTATTAGGGTCAGAGCCTAAATCCTTTGGAACAACCGCTTCCTCATAGTTTAGAGCAGTTAATACACTCATTATTCCCTCCTTATCTTTCTGGGAAGCGGCTAACAAAAGTAAATACTCCTTAGGTCTACCCTTTAGCAGACTTATGACCACATTATAAGGCTTTAATGCCTCCATCAATTTGTCTGCATTAACCTCAGGAATAAATCCGACTCTGACGAATATATGGGTATAATCACCAGCTATATCTAATGAAACCCCATTTTTCCTAAATATATCCACATTTTCAATAAGTCCGTCCAACTCATTAAGTCTTCTACGCCTAGCTTCCAATTCCTCAGTTAGCTCACTATATCTAGCCTCGACCTCACTAAGAAAGGTCGAGAGTGCATCTCCTCCAATCTTCTTAGAACCATATTTTATATGCCTAGCTCGAAAAGCATCACGAAACCTTTCAACAAATGATTTTTTATACTCAACCTTAGGGATAATCTCATCTATAGTATTAATAGCTATATTAATCCTGTCAAATAATCTTAAAAAAGAAGTATATAATTCTAGTTCACCCTCTCCACGTACGCCTGCTTTAGCCTGACTAATAAACTCAACAAGACCCATACGCCCTAAGGCTTCAAGAACGGCGTCCTCCCTATCCCTGGGAACAGCGACATAAAACTTCTTCATGCGTTTAGGCCGCAACATCGAGACCACCATGTAAACTTGTAAGCACTAAATATATAATAACAAATTTATTAGGCAGTATCAATTTAAAAAATGTATATATTAATGCCTTCACGCCGGTGTAGACCATTATGAACTTAAGAGATGTTGGTTTAATACTATTACTAATAACATGGGTAGATACAATAATATTGTCACTTTACAATACACTAGTTAGAAATCTATCCATATTAAGTATAGAAAACCTATATGAAATAGGGAGGAATCCCTACCTCTTCTTAATGAATATATTCCTTTACTTCATTAGCATAAGCATCATGATAAAATTTACTAAAAAAGAGGAGCGAAAGAACATTCTAAAGATCTATTGGGGGTATCCGCTGATTACCCTACTTATCTCAATATTTTATGCTCTTATAGTTTCAGGCACCCAACTTACAACAGTACCTTTTAAGGCACCATTTATTCCAATGTATATTTTCTTAACATTATTGGTGATTTTCCTATATGAAATCAAGATCGATGCCTCCCAAATATCTATTTATTTCAAAAACAATTTCTTAATAGTCGCAATATCTATAGAATTAGCAACTTATATAATCGTTAGAGTAATCGTTGGCGCTTCCCCCCTTGTGGGAGGAGGATTTCTAGCATTAGCCATCATCACGATACTCATCGCTTCCATTAAAAAGAAATCATAATACAAGGGACACCTCTTCCTCAGCCAAGTTCAATTCCTTGGCAAACGCGATAGCAGTTAAATTTCTATACTCATAGTAGATTGCATTTAGATACCATAGGACATATCCGAGACCCAAAGCATTCCTAGTAGACATACTCTTAAGAAAGTTATACAAAATGACGTTCAGTTTATGTTCTAAATCTTCGATACTCCCACGTTCGAGTGCATCTGAGATAAAGTTACTGACCCACCCATAAGGAGTGGAGCCAAGCGTATCTACAAGGACATCTTTCCTTGCTCTAATAATGGAGCTTATATGCTCATCTGTTAATCTATATAACGGTCTAATAATCGATTTCTCGATAAGATTTGATGGAGTCTCCAGCAATTTGTAGGCTAACACAAAATATAAATTCCTGATATCAACCTCAAAACCTATGATGTTCCTAACAATCCCTTTATCGGGCAAACCTTCAATATATTTAGAAACATTCTGGAAATATACCTTGTCTAAATATGCTTCCAATGGAATTGTCGAATCGGATTCCCTAGCGATAGAAATATAATTACCCACACCTTTGTATTTCGTATATACCAGCAGAGATATTGCATCCTCGATCGACTCTGCCTCAAGCATTGCTTGAAAATTAATCACAGAGTAGGTCCTAGGCAATGTAATCAAATCCTCTTGAGTTATAGTAAGACCATAGAACTTTGAGATTAGAATCCGTTTTATATTTTCCACTTCTACCTTCCGCGTATATGCATCTAAGAATTTATTAATTGGTTGAGGAGCCACCTTCAATAGATATAGAAGTCTATCAACATAAATTTCCGAAAACACTCTATTTAACTCCTTAGCGGAGACCTTTTCCCTAGGCAACAACCCAACCTTTTCAGCATAATCCCCCCTTGAGATAGCCTCTACAAATGCATCCAAATCCCTTGATCTCATTAGTGATCTAAAATCATCTGCACTAAGTAAATGCGTAGATAAACCATGAGCACGTGTTATCAGATAGATGTATGCAGCCGATCTCAATATCTATCACCTTCCTACTATATGCTTAGTCCGCACGAACTCACTTAAAGCATCCTCCATCAACCGCTCCTCGACGTAACGAATCGTTTCCCTATACTGGGGGATGACGATTTTTTCCAAAGAATTTACCTTTCTAGCAGTTCCCATTAATTCATAAGCAAGCATCTCAATGTTGTTCTCTATCTCTGCGGTCTTAATCATATACCTAAAAGCTTCATTCAATTTTTTTGCTAGAGCTTGGAGAAGAGGATCATAGTATACTGTCGATTTAATCTCTCTTTTTATATTAAGCCGAACTAGATTTATACCCATTACCATCTCGGTAGAGAATTCTAAATCCATGTAGTCTACACTCTTGGCAGCAGTCGCCAAGTTTTTCATACCCTTTCGCATCAAAACTTGCACAAGTAGTTTATAAGCGTCCCTAAGTCTACTCTCCATTTCGTCTCTAATCCTAATCTCCCCAAGCAGCCTATTTATTTCTCCTGCCAACCTATCTCTTTTCATCTCAAGAATTTCTTTCCCCTTTACTATAAAATTCAATTGCTCTCTTAGCGCCAACAGGACTCCGGGGCTCGCCGATACCCCCGAAATGAAGCTCATAGTATTACACCTACATAGGAGCTTTAGCCCTATAATAATACTTTTTAAGGATATCGTCTTTGACTCTAACTAACTCATCCTCAGGCAACATAGATAGAACCTCCCAAGCCAAGTCTAGAGTCTCATCTATAGTTCTGTTCTCGTACTCACCTTGATTAATGAACCGCCTTTCAAAAACATCAGCGAACTTAAGGAACATTCTTTCCCTATCACTGAGACCCATCTCACCCACTATCCTAGCTAAGTCTCTAGCCTTCAAACCCCTAGAATAAGCATCGTATAACTGATCAGATACATCTTTATGATCATCCCTGGTTTTCCCTGGACCAACACCGCTTCTCATCAACCTACTCAAACTAGGAAGTACATTAATTGGAGGATATATACCTCTAGAATCCAAGTCCTTACTAAGTATAATCTGTCCCTCAGTGATATATCCAGTCAAATCGGGGATCGGATGTCTCTTATCTCCACCAGGCATCGTTAGGATAGGCATTTGGGTAAGGGAGCCAGGTCTCCCCCTAACGATACCCGCTCTCTCATATATAGTAGCTAGGTCACTATACATGTAACCCGGATAACCACCTCTACCAGGAACCTCCTCTCTAGCAGCACTAACCTCACGAAGCGCCTCACAGTAGTTTGTCATATCAGTCAGTATAGCAAGGACATGATAACCTAAGTCAAACGCCAGATACTCCGCAATAGTTAACGCTATCCTCGGGGTCACAAGTCTCTCAATAGCAGGATCATCAGCAAGATTCAATACAACGACAGAGCGCTCAATAGCACCGGACTCTCTAAAAGACTCGATGAAGAATCTAGCCTCGTCATTCTTTAGACCCATGGCCGCAAACACGATAGCGAATTCCTCCTCCTCACCCAGAACGGTAGCTTGCCTAGCAATCTGGGCTGCAACTCTATTGTGGGGAAGCCCAGACTCACTAAATATAGGCAATTTCTGACCACGAACGAGACTCAACATTCCATCAATAGCTGATATGCCTGTTTGAATAAAATTATTCGGATGTATCCTTGCCCTAGGATTAATAGGATACCCATTAATATCTCTTTTATCTCCGGATACAATCGGTCCCATACCATCTATAGGCTCAAACCGTCCATTGAATATTCTACCCAAAGCATCATCCGACACGGGGATCTCGAAAGTTGAGCCAGTAAATCTAACTGCCGAAGCTGTCTCAAGACCAGACTCCTCACCGAAAACCTGTATAATTACATACTTGTTACTAACTTCCAAAACTCTGCCCATTCTATCTATTCCATCGGGAGCCCTAACGATCACGACCTCGTCATACAATACGTTGGGAATAGGTTCTAAAACAAGTATCGAACCTCTAACCTCCCTAACACCCTTATGCACTACACCATATATATCCCTAATATCTAACGACATAACTCGACACCCCCTATACTTCGACCTCAACCCTATACTCACTAGCTAACTTCAATAAAGACTCCCTAGCCTCCTCCGCCAACTCCTTTATAGCCTCCACTCTCCTAGGATCAAACTTGACCCTCTTAATCTTAGATATAACCGGTAGCTCAATTACCCTGTCTATAGGTATCTTCTTCCTTATCAACTTCTCAACGTTATGATGGAAATCTATGATCAACTTCAAGAGCAATACAGATTTTTCAGGCTCAGAGTAGGTGTCTACCTCATCGAAAGCATTCTGTCTTAAGAAACCCTCCTTAATCAATTCAGAAGTCAATAGAAGAAGTCTCTGGTCATCCGGCAACGACTTCTCGCCAATAATCCTAGCGATCGACTCTACCTCCGCAGCTATAGATAAAATATTCATGGCCTCCTCTCTATATCTTGGGAAGTCCTTGTCAACATTCTTCCACCAATTCAGCAACTCTTTCTTATACATACTGAAACTGCCGATAAAACCTCCAAGTATCTCCTTAGCATATAGGCTATAACTCTTTAACCAGTTGATAGCTGGGAAGTGCCTACTGTATGCCAAGTCAGCATCGAGAGCCCAGAATACACCAGTAAATCTCAAAGTATGAATAGTAACAGGCTCGTTGAAATCTCCACCTGGCGGCGAGACAGCACCAACTATAGTTACAGACCCAATCCTCTCAGGTTTACCTAGAACCTTAACTCTACCAGCCCTCTCATAGAACTCAGCGATCTTATCTGGAAGATAAGCCGGGAACCCACGCTCTACAGGCATCTCACCCAGCCTACCCGAGATCTCCCTAATAGCCTCGGCCCAACGTGAAGTAGAATCAGCCATAAGAGAGACATCGTAGCCCATATCACGATAATACTCTGCAATAGTAATACCGATATATACGCTTGCCTCTCTAGCGGATACAGGCATATTACTAGTATTAGCGATTAAGACCGTCCTCTCCATAAGGGGTTTACCCGTCCGAGGGTCTTTAAGCTCAGGGAAATCTTGAAGAACCTCAGCCATCTCATTACCACGTTCTCCACATCCAATATACACCACTATGTCGGCATCACTCCACTTAGCAAGCTGATGCAAAGTAATCGTCTTACCTGTTCCAAAACCACCGGGAATACAAGCAGCACCTCCCTTAGCAACCGGGAAGAACACATCAATAACCCTCTGACCAGTAATGAGAGGCGTCTTCAACGGTAATCGGCCGCCAGGAGCGATTGGACGTGGTTCTCGAACAGGCCACTCCTGAATCATATTCAATTCCTTGATCGAACCATCCTCCAACTCGAGTTTAGCAATTGTTTCCTCTACCGTGAACTCGCCCTCCGCGATCTCGACAATCTTCCCAGACAATCCAGGAGGAATCATGATTTTATGTATAACCGTCGAGGACTCTGGAACCTCACCAATAATGTCGCCACCACTCACATATTCCCCTTCCTTAACCAAAGGCTTAAAACTCCACTTAATATCTCTAGGCAAAGTATATGCCTTAATTCCACGTCCAATGAATGGACCACTCGCCCTAATCAATTCGTCCAAGGGCCTACCAACACCATCAAAAATATTCTTGATCAAACCAGGACCCAACTCAGCAACCAACTTCTTCCCAGTACCTTTAATCGGATCACCGACCTTCAATCCACTGGTGGGCTCATAAACTTGAGCCGCGAAGGTATCCTCAATTATCCTAATAACTTCACCTATAAGACCCTCTTCACCGACTTCTACAACCTCACCAATCTTGATATCCGGTATGCCAGTACCAACAACCAACGTACCCGAGACCCTAATAATTTCACCAATCCTATCCATCACTAACCACCACCAAACAGCAACTCAAAAACCGCGGGAGCTAGTTCCTCCCGCGCCCGTTTAAATAAAGCATCAAACGATGCATTGAAATAAACCTTCTCCTCAACATCACTAACTATTACACCACCTTTTATGTTAACAGGCTTCTCCGCCAGATTAAGTTTAATCTTCTTTCCCGCATATTTTGAGACATCTTTAGCCAACTTACCTATCATACCTTTAATCCTCTTTGCATCATTGCTATTAAGATGAAGCAGAACCTCATCCACACCCATACGAGAAGCCCCATAAGCCACCATCTTAGGTATAAACTCATTATAGTATTCCTTACTCCCACCAAACTCCATAAACCTCTCCCAAGCCTTATTGAAAACTTCATCCACAATCGCCCACTTAGTATTAACGATCAACTTCTTACCCTCAATACGTGCCAAGGAAAACTCTGACCTTAATTTCTCTTCCATACGCTTTCTGACATCGGCTTCCCTAGCCTTCTTAATCTCTTCAACCCTCCTCTCAGCATCCTTTAGTATTTTATCCGCTTCTGCTTTAGCCTCCGATATAATCTCATTAACCTTTCTTTCCGCCTCCTCAAGAATCTCCTTCCTTAACTCTTCTACACCCAACTACTCCACACCTCCTTTAATCAACCAGTTATAAATCAACTCAATGGCTTCACCCATCTTTGCATGAGTCGACTTCTTAAGTTCTTTCGCCTGTTTTTTATAATCCTCTATAACTTTCTCCTTCTCAGTAGCAATCTGCTTCATATACTCATTTTCAATAGCACTAAAATCAACAGCCTCAGCTGCCCTAATCATCTCATTAGCCTTCCGCTTAGCCTCAGCCACAATCCTATCCGCCTCAGCCCTAGCATCCAAGATCTTCTTCTCCGCCTCCCTCTCAATCTCAAGTAAAACATCAATTTCACTAGACATAAAATCACCCTCTACCCAATTCCAACCTAACACCAACAGCTTGACTAATTAAATTATATAAATCTTCCGTACGTTTCCCGACTGATCCCTCCAAACCAGGAATCACAAGCAAAACGGGCTTATCTCTACCCTCCTTCCTAAATTTAAAATGTCTACCAATCAACTTAATATAAAGATCTTCGGGGAGAATAAGGAGATCCACGTCTTCACGCTCAATAACCTCACCTATCCTCTTCTCAGCCTCAATAATATCATAAACTACATATGATTCAATGCCAATTAATCTGAACGCCGCTGATAAGTAGTCATCACCGAAAAATACCGCTCTCCCCATCTAAACCCCCATTATCCCCAATAAACTGTTAGTATATTTATATAGAGATTATGGAGATACTGCATTAATAAATCTAAATATTTTCAATTAAGATTATTTTATCGAGAATTATCGAGTGAGGATGAACATGAACCGTATGATTATTCTAAGGGTCATAGGAATATTATTAATCCTATTATCCTCATATCTATATATATCATATTTCCTAGCATGGATGCAGGATGGGGGCGTGGCCCCTCTAGGAGAAAACATGGTTAACAACGAAATAATCATCATAAACAACATAATCATGTTCAAACCAATAACCTTAGCAATGATAACAGGGGCATTAGGATATATAATTACCTTAGAATCTGCAAATATGCCACTTACGAATCAAAAAAGACTATGGATAGCAAAGCTTAGTAAAATAGTGGCATTTGTATTCCTAATAATATCAGGATATGAATTTACATTCAATATGATGATATGGTCAGCGTATATAGTTTTACACGGAAACAATGTAAATGTTGACAAAATATATACCCATTTCCCCTACTCCCAATACTCATGGAACATAGTATTTGCCACAAAACTCTTTTTCATGATTCTAATAATGGCGATAGCTACAATATACTATATCTCACGATGGGAACAGAATAAGTAAGATTAATTTAATACCTTAGTACATTATTATTCAATCATGGTTAATCCCTAACAGAGACCGATATAGACAATTAAACCTAATGGAGGGGTCCAAATGAAAAAACAAGTAGGTGGAATAAGGATAACAAATTTACTTGAATTAATTACGGGCTTATACACAGTAGCGTTGTCTATATATCCCTATCCCGTATGGTTTGTATTTATCATAGGGGTAGTACCAATAATATCCTTTGCAATAGGTCTAGTAAACCGAACGTTAAATAAAAAAATAAAAAATGGAGTCGTTATAGTTCTCTTTACAATAGCACTGACATACATATATGTATTAATTAGCTTATCAACAAATTTAACATCAACATTATTTGGTGTATTAGGACTTGGATTAACCATATCTCTAATAACATTCATAACTAAACTATTTGACTAGAAATGATGCCCACAGAGAAAAGAATCCGATTCTACAATTATTCAAACAATCTGGAGGAATCTGAGATCGTCCTTTGCGGAATACCCTACGAAATTGAAGGAGAATACCTACCTTTAGCATCACAGGCCAAGATAAGAAATACAAACTTCATAAGAGAAGCATCAATATGGCTTGAAGACAATGCCATAGCAACACCAACTTACTACAGCAAAATAAAAGTACATGATGCAGGAGACATTGAATCAACAGATGACCTAATAAAATTCACAGAACTAATTAAAAAGAAAATGAAAAAACCTATATTCTTTGGAGGTCCTCATGTATGCACATATTACCCTATCTCGATCTACAAACCAAGAACACTGATAGTTCTAGATGCACACTTGGATTCAAAAGAAAGATATTTAGGTAAAGACTTCAACAGTGCAACATTCGTAAGAAGAATATGCAGAGAAAACTTAGTAAATGAGATAATTATCGTAGGAGCCAGAGCATACGAAGAAGAAGAATATAGGTTTATACAGGATACCGATAAAATAATAATGTGCAGCCCATCGGAATTGTCAGAACACATTCAAATAAATGAGGAGATATATTTATCTATCGATCTCGACTTCCTAGACTCATCTTATATGTCCGAGACACCATATCCAGAGGCATGGGGATATACTCCCCATGACTTAACCAAAATACTCAAGACATTAGTAGAAAAAAAGGTTGAAGTAGTCGGTGCTGACGTCTCAGAATTTATACCTGTACATACACTTCATCACCAAGCAGCATTAGCTGCAAGGATAATCCTTGAGACAGCAGCCCTAATGAAATACACATCCAAGAGAAGCCAGTAAAGAGTAGCAAGCAAAGTAACCAAAAATTAAATTAAATAGTGACATTTCTATTTATGGAGTAGAGCATGAGTATGGGATTAGATAAATGGCTGCAACCTAACAACAAGTCACAGGACAGCGCCGAATCTAATGAAAGTAATTTGAATGAAGAAAATAAACCCAAAAACTGGGAAACAGACAATCTTTATATTTTATTATCTGCAGACTACGACTCACAAGAACAAAAAGTATACCTGAAATTCTATAACGTAAAGACACATTCAATACTAATCTGGTATGACACCACGGGACATAAACCATATGCCCTAAGTAAGATGAAACCTGAAGAATTAAGGATGCATCCAGACTTAGCCGAAATGAGCGATAGGGTAATTGACCTTGTTGAGGTTAAAAAACACGATCCAATCACTGATAAAGAAATTACAATGACAAAGATAATTGTTAAAGACCCCTTAGCCATAGGAGGCACCAGAGCCTCCTTAAGAGAACGGATGAAGCTATGGGAAGCCGATATAAAATACCACGCCAACTACATATTTGACCTCGGGTTTCAAGTAGGAGCATACTACATAATAGATAGTAAAAACAGCCTCCCGAAAGAAGTGGAGATGGAAATTCCCCAAGAAATTTTGAATAGGCTCAAACACCCAGGAGATAAAAACATCTATAAATGGTTGAAATTACTTGCAATGGAAGTACCTAACTATAAAAGAATCGCATTGGACATTGAAGTTTTTAATCCCCCCGGGGTCATGCCACGAGTGGAAGACCCTCAATATCCAATATTCATAGCTTCATTACGAGGTTCAGATGGATTAAAGAAAATATTGGTATATGACCTGAGAAATGAAATAAAGGAAGATAGTTTGAAGCTTGATAACTACACTGTAGAGGTTTTTAGATCAGAAAAACAACTGATAGAAAGGATAATTGAGATAATAAAGGAATATCCAATAGTAATAACTTTCAACGGAGATAAGTTCGACTTACCCTATATAAGAAAAAGAGCTGAAGCAATTGGGATACCCAACATAAGGGATTACATTAAATTAGGTAGAAATGACGCTAGGATCAGTTGGGGAGTCCATATAGACCTATATGAATTCTTCAAAAATGTATCGATAAAAATATATGCATTCTCCAATGCATACGATATCGTTTCACTAGATAGCGTCTCAAAAGCATTGATAGGAGAGGGAAAAATAGAACTAAGCAAGAGTTTCGAGGAAATAAGCATATACGAGGCGATGAATTATGCATACAGAGATGCCGACATAACATATAGATTAACCGAATTCAACCAAAATCTAGTAATGAATTTAATAACAATAATAGCACGTATCTCGAACATGACGATAGATGACGTATGTAGATTATCGATCTCTAATTGGATAAAAAACAGACTCGTCTTTGAACATAGAAAACTCAATTATCTGATACCTCTAAGAGAAGAAATCGAGGCGAAAGGAGTAAAACAGCATCTAAAACCCATAACGAAAGGAAAGAAATACGTGGGAGCGATAGTAATACAGCCCGACCCCGGCATACACTTCAATGTCCATGTGGTCGATTTCGCCAGCCTATATCCAAGCATAATAAAAGAGTATAACATATCATATGAAACCGTGAATTGCCCCCATGAAGAGTGCAAGGATAACTTGGTGGAAGGGACTTCCACCTGGATATGCAAAAAGAAACAAGGAATAATTAGCCAGTTCGCTGGAGCCATCAGAGATGTTAGGGTAAATATCTTCAAGAAACTAGCTAAAGATAGAAGAATATCCGAGGAAAAAAGGAGATTCTATGATGTGGTCCAAAGCTCCCTTAAAGTATTTATCAACGCAATTTATGGAGTTATGGGTTCCGAAGCATTTCCATTCTATTATTTACCTGCGGCCGAGGCCACAACAATTCTAGGTAGAAACGCCATAATGAAAGCAATCGAACTCGCTAGAGAAATGGGACTAAAAGTTATATATGGAGATACCGACAGCCTATTCATCAAGAACCCCGATATAGAAGTGCTAGAGAAATTCATCAACAAAGTCGAAAAGATAATACGGTTAAAGCTGGATATAGATAAAGTCTATAGATATGTAGTATTTAGCAGAAGAAAGAAGAACTACTTCGGAGTCCTAACCGATGGAAGTATAGACGTAAAGGGCTTGCTGGGCAAGAAAAGTAGCACACCACCCTTCATCAAAGAAATATTCTACCAAGTATTGGATATTCTAAAGAAAGTAAATAGCCTAGACGAATTCAACCAAGCTAAAGAAAACATAAAGGAGATCGTCTTAATGGCCGAAAGTAAACTAAGGAGAGGAGAAGTCCCAATAGAAGAACTTGCCATAGCAGTTACATTAAGTAAACCTTTACATGCATACACAAAAACAACTCCTCAACATGTTAAGGCAGCAAGGAAACTAAAAAGAGTTCTAGGTATAGACATCTCACCCGGAACAATCATAAAGATAATTAAAACAAGAGATAAGGATGGCGCCTCCCCCCTAGAATTAGTAAAGAATTATCGACAAGTAGATGTCGACAAATACATAGAACTTTTAAGGTCAACACTTAGCCAGATACTTGAAGCCATGGATATAGATATTAAAGAGATAGAGTTAAAAAAACAGTTCAGAAGCCTAGACCAATTTTTCAACTTCTAATCCCAATGAGTTCACACTATCTCTGGACGCTTAGACAATCTTTCGCTAAAGTATAAGGGTCTGAAAGGATACCCGCTTATTTCATCCTTAACACGCTCAATCAACTCATCTAGAGACATTTCAACAGCCTTTCCACCACGCTTCCTAATTCTTACACTCAATCGATTACTCTTAACCTCCCTCTCACCAACAACCACTATATATGGCACCCAGTCCTGCTCTGCATTCATTATCTTCTTCGAGAGAGAAATATCGCGGTCGTCAATGTCGACCCTAATTCCAGCATCCCTAATCATCAAAAGAAGGTTGTATGAATAGTCTAAGTATGTCTTTGAAACAGGAATTATCCGCACTTGGGTAGGCGATAGCCACGTGGGAAGCATAGGCTTCTCTCCTCTATTAGCCATCTTCGCGGCCTCCTCCAAGAACTCATATAAGAAACGCTCAACACTACCATGAATAGCAGTATGAAGGATCACTGGATATTTTGCAGTACCATCCACATCATGATATTTAATATCGAATCTCTTTGAATTACCAACATCGATCTGAACAGTCGCCGTCTCTAAGGGCCTGCCTTGAGAGTCTATATAATGAAATTCGATATTGATAACCCAATAATATTTTCCAGACTCAACGATGTATATTAAGGCCGGCTTACCTTCCATTCGAACTAAATCAAGAACAAAATCAAAATGCTCCCTCATAAAGTCTTCAACCACATTGTAAAGGTTATAGTAGGTCCACCCAAACTTCATTCCCTCATCCATAATTAACCTAAATATATTCTTGAACTCGTTCATAGCAGATGGTAGATCAGCAGTTAATACATGTAGGTCAGGCATGAAAAACCGTCTAGGCCTAGCCAATCCAGAAACCTCCCCCCTCTGCTCATATCTATAACTATCTGCAAGTTCAAATATCAGTAGAGGGAGATCCTTATGACTTAAGTAATGTCTCCGGAGAAGCGCGAACTGCCCAAAACAAGCAGCATATCTTAACACGAACTCTCTCTTAAACGGCTTAACCTTATACATTCTCTGCCCAAAGAGATTAGCATGCTCCTTTATGGCCGGAATATTTAAGTCATACATAATTGAGGTCTTAACTGGAAGACCACCTATACGCCTCACAACACTCAAACTATAATCCATTAACAGATCCATGATAAGTGTGCCTTTAGGCAAATAGGTCAAATGCCCCGCATCACTTAAAGGCTCCACTTCAGCAAGTTTAAGCTTCTTCATATACTCTATATGGGGGGACCTCTTGAAAGCCCTACTCTCACCTAATGCTTCTTTAGCCAAGAGTGATCTAAATCCTTCATCACCACCCTCAAACTCCTCTGGGTAATAAAGCTTCCCGTCCGGAGTCAATACATAAAACTCTCCAGGAAGAATCTCATCAAGACTAACTTCAGACATTTTTCCACCTCATCCTCTCAAGACGATCCAACTTCTTTCTACGTTTCTTATACTCCTTATAATGTTGTTTACATAACAAAACTCGCCTACCACTAGGCTTAACCTTCAACCCCGCCTCCCTCACCTTATTTATAGCGAGAGACCTAACAGCAGCTTCATTACAACCATCAACGTCGCAAGTATCAACCATAAAGATCACCGAAAAATCAAGATTTTAATTAAATAATAAATTTAATGGGGAAATATATATCATAGTCTTATGATAGAGTAAATATCCCACAGAGATGATAATGAATGCTAAATAAATTCAGAAATACGTTAGAAAA
Source organism: Nitrososphaeria archaeon (assembly GCA_027047855.1). Lineage (GTDB taxonomy): Archaea > Thermoproteota > Nitrososphaeria > Geothermarchaeales > JDFR-13 > WAMZ01. Next base: position 497 of record JALTTZ010000134.1, on the reverse strand, counting down.
GTACACTAACACGACTGCCAGGATACTGATAAAAGCCGGCGTATCTCCATGGATGGCCTCCATAATAGGATTAATAATCGTATTACTAGCATCCTACATACTAATTCTAGATACCCAACAATCACTATTTATGTCCCTAATACTCTATCTAATTGGGAACGGTATGGACGCCTTGGACGGCGCCATAGCTAGGTTAACTAGAAAAGTCAGCAAATGGGGCGGCTACATGGACTCCATGATAGATAGAATCGGAGAAGCAGCATACATTCTAGCAATAGCCTACATTGAATTAATATCATGGCAAATAGCCTACATATACATCGTATCCGCATTACTTATAAGCTACTCTAGAGCCAGAGGAGAAGAAGAGGGTGTAGAGATGAGCGGTGTCGGAGTTATGGAACGTGCAGAAAGAGTTATAGGGTTAACATTAGCCATAATTATATACATCACTTTAGATATTCCCTTGGATACGCTTCTACTAATCATAATAATAT
>JALTTZ010000133.1 GCA_027047855.1 Nitrososphaeria archaeon | reverse complement strand
TCTCAATATTTTGTATCCATAATCATCTATCACACTAATATTTCTGGCAATCAAGATGGCTTCTTTTGAGTCTATTATGTGAGTCACATTTAGGTTTATATGTTCAATAGACTCTCCGCCGAACATTCTCTCAAGGATTAATTTTTTATCTAACTCCTTTCTCGGGAAAGTCCCTACTACATTACCTCCTTTCAGGATAGTTATTCGGTCTCCAATATCTAGCGCTTCATCAATTTTATGAGTTATTACTATAACGATTTTTCCACTCTCCTTTAGTCGGTGGATAAAGTCGTATAAACTTTTCTTCTCCTTTTCTGATAATAGGGTCGTCGGCTCGTCTAATATGAGTACCGTAGGGTTTAGTAGTAATGCCTTCAGAATTTCTACACGTTGCCTCTCGCTAAATGACAAGCTATAAACATGTTTTTTTAGATCAATTGATATTCCATACTTTCTAGATATGTCCTCGACTTCCTTAATTAGCTTGGATGAGGTGGCGAAATACCTGTATTTATCTAATGCTAATAACAGATTCTCACCTACTGTAAGTTCCTCAATAAGCTTGGGGTACTGACTCACTATAGCTATTCCATTTTTTAGTGCATCTTTGGTGTTTCTTATACGAATTTTCTTGCTATTTAGATATATTTCACCCTCATCTAATCTATAGATACCAGATAATATCTTGGCAAGTGTCGTCTTTCCGGCCCCGTTCTCTCCCAGAATGATGTGAATCTCTCCCCCAAAAAATTTTATTGAGATATTATTAAGTGCTATTATCGGTCCGAATCTCTTTTTTAAGCCAGAAATAAATAAGGTGGTGGGGGCAGCTGCCTTCATCCTTCTCTACCTTTATCTGTCTTACTCTTGGACTATAACATTATTCAGGAACCATCCCATACTCCATAGGTCATCGTGGCCTAGTCTCACTCCATTAGGTATGCTTACTTGGTCACCTTTATTGAAGTGTTTGCCGAGGACTTCTCCACCCGTATCTAGCCACATTACACCGGTTAATGGTCCCGTGAATGGATCGAAAGCTAAGTTTGGATCTTTCATCTGGTTGTATCTATTCTGGATTAATTGATATAGACTGACTTGTTCACCAGTTAATTTGTCCGTTACCACCATGTTTTGGAATCTCTGTTGGAATTTGCTGCTTATCCACAGCTGGTCATGATATGTTTTTGCCCCCATATCCACAGCGCCTGAATCGAGTAAATACCAGTAGTCAACATTCTCCAAGTTCTGCGGTGTATATAATCCAGCGTATACCTTTGCTAAGATATCTTTATAAATGACTCCCCACCTTACTAATTGACCACTTACGACCACATCCTTGCCATATTCATACATCGGGCTATAATGACTGAATACTGGTATTTCCACCCCATTATCCTCATAATAGGACTGAGCATACTGTATTGTACTTGGGGTGTCTTCAGTAAATGCGAGTACATCACAACCTATCTGTTCAACCATAGTGGCTGCTGCCTCTCTCGCTAAATCTGGGGCAAACCAAGCTCCAATCTCAATCACATATACTTGTGCATTTGGATTTATCTCTGTTATACCTATAGTGAATGCGTTTATGTGTCTGATCACTTCTGGGATTAGGTGGGCCGCTACATAACCAATTTTTCCAGATTTCGTCAACGCACCAGCCATTAAACCATTTAGATAGTAAATTTGATACAGATCAGCAAAATAAGTACCCATATTTTTATTTCTCTTGTATCCTGAACAATGGAAGAATATTGTGTCGGGATGATTCACACTACTATCATAAGTCTGATTCATGAAGTCGAAACTGGTTGTGAATATAACGTCATATCCCTGATTGACATATTTATTTATGACTTCCTCTGTCTCTCCGACCTTAACCGACTCAATAGCAGCCGTCTCCAACCATGGGAAAGCCTCTTCAGCCTCTTTCCTACCCTCATTGTGGGCGTGCGTCCATCCATAATCTCCTATTGGACCCACATATATCCATGCAGCTTTAAGTGTTTTCTCTCCACCCCCTCCTTGGACTACTTGCTTAGGAGCAGCATAGTATCCGACTCCACCACCAATGGCAAGTCCAGCAGCGCCAGTAGCTACAAGCTTCAAAAATTCTCTTCTTGAGGACATGATAAACACCACATTATTCAATGATTATGTAAATTTCGATTTATCCTTTAACTATTTTTTAACAAGAACTTGTTAAAGAAGATGTGTGTATCAAACTATTTACTCGTTTATAAAACTTATGCAAAGGTTTAAATGCGGAGTTTTACATTATTTTGTTAATAATGAGGCGTTACATTAACCTTATCAAGGCCCTGTATTTTATTGAATTGCTTAGACTTGCAAAAAAGAGGCTAACTTGGAGTGAAATCTCGGGTAAGTTAGGGGAGTCTCCTGCTGCTCTTAGTAGGTATATGCATGGACATGTGGTACCCAGTGGTAATAAGATGGATAGGTTAATTGCAATGTTGGAGGATGTCATTGATTTTGAGCGGGAGATATTAGAGAGGATAAGGTATGATACTAAGACGGGTTTCATAGATAATCAAAAGTTAATAACTGATGTTAAGTTTCTGGATTTGGTTGCAAAACGGGTGGCCACCAAATATTCTGGTAAGATTGATGTAGTTCTGTCCCCGGCTGCTGACGGAATTCCCTTTGCCACTTTGGTTGCTAATTATATTGATTGTAATCTTGGTATAATCAAGGATTATAAGGAGACTGCTGTTCATAAGTATGTTGAGGGACTGATATATAGTGAGGATGGCGGGGTTAGGCCACTCTACTTACCTCGCTCTCTCATAAGGAAGGGATATAGAGCATTAATAGTAGATGATGTTATACGGACTGGTGCTACCCATAAAGCGATTGTTGACATGCTATCGAAAGTTAAGGCTAGAGTCGAGGCCATCTCCGTATTAATAGTCATCGGTGAAGCTTGGAGAAGTAGGATTGAGGATGTCTCTGTCGATTACTTGGCTTATATCCCGTAGATTCGTTGGGGTCGCAAATGTTAAAAGGATGTGTTATTGGTCTTGGCTATATGGGGAGGCATCATTTAAGGAACTTGGCTAGAATAGCTGGTGAAGGTATTGGCATCGAGTTGGTGGGAGCTTCGGATATAGACCCAAATAAAGCTACTATAGCTAAGGAATATGGCGTAAAATTCTATAAAAATTATACAGAGATGGTTGATAGGGAGGAGCCTGATTTTGTATCTATCGTGGTTCCTACCGAGTTACATAAGGACATTGCAGTCGACGTCGCGAAGAGAGGAATAGACTTTATCATTGAAAAGCCATTAGCCGATTCCTTGGAATCCGCATATGATATTTATACTGCGGTGAAAGAAGCTAAGGTTAAGGCTATGGTGGGTCATATAGAAAGGTTTAATCCGGTCATAATTGAATTGAGTCGTTTGATTGAGGAGGGTTTACTTGGAGATATTATCTCTATATCTACTATGAGAGTCGGTCTACCTAGGCTTGTTAACGTAGATGTGGTTGATGATCTAGCTATTCACGACATTGATTTGATACTTTATTTAACTGGCTCTAGAGTGGATAAGGTATTTGGAGCTGGGTATAAGAAGCTTAAGTATGGTGTGGGTAGAGACCATGCCGACATTATCTTATTAATGAAGAATGGTGTGATTGGTCGGGTTACTGTGGGTAGGCTTTCACCTATTAAGATTCGAAGGCTGGAAATGTTGTGTAGTGAGTGGTATGTTGAGGCCGACCTCATCAAACAAACTGCATATATGTATAAGGGAATCTTAAACAGGAAGTATATGGGAAGTTGGAGGGATTTTGTGGAATTTCTTCGTATATTTAGAGCGGAGAAAAAAGCTATTGATATTGTTAAGGAGGAACCTCTCTATTTTGAATTAAAAGCATTTATAAACTATTTGTTAACAGGTGGTCGTTCTCCAGTTTCCTTGGAGGATGCTATTGAGGTTCTAAAGATCGTCAAGTCGATTAAATATTTGCATTAATTTGTCTCAATATTTTGGTATTGGTGATTAATCCTTTTCTAATAGCATATAATGCTCTTCTGGAATTTCGAATGTTTCTCCGCATACTTCACATTTCATAAGTACGATATTTTTCTTCTTATCAATTGTATTTAACTTATTTCCACATTTACATACGAAGCCCCTTACTCGCGCGGGGTTACCGTAAACTAGCGCATGAGGGGGAACATTTTTCGTCACTACTGATCCGGCTCCAACCATGGCGTATTCTCCGATCTCGATTCCGCATATAATGGTGCTATTAGCTCCAATTGATGCGCCACGCCGGACGTAGGTTTTTATAACATGCCATGATTGATTGAAAGCTCGGGGTCTTAAATCATTTGTAAAAACTACATGGGGACCTATGAATACATCATCTTCTATAAGAACGCCTTGGAATATTGATGCCCTATTCTCTATCTTGACGTTATTACCTATAGATACGTTCTTCCCTACATATACGCATTTGCCAAGGACGCAGTTTCTACCTATCTTTGCTCCTTCTCTAACTTGGGCTTCGTGCCATATCTTGGTGCCCTCCCCTATCTTCGCATCGGGGGATACGTGTGCGGAAGGATGTATAAAAATCCTTTTATCTACCTTCATAATACTGAATTATTTTGTTCGCTATGTTATATAAATCCCTCTTGGTCAGTAATGGATGAACTGGTATAGATAAAACTTTTCTAGCCGCCTCCTCAGAGTTAACTAGATTCAGATTCCCGTACCCAAGTTTTATATAGAGTTTCTGTTTGTATATGGGTTTAGGGTAGTGTATGTCTGTTTGAATTCCCTCTTCATAAAGATATTTTTTTAGCCCATCCCTATCTTCTGCTTTAATTACATATTGATGGTATACATGCTTCACGTTATCGGCCTCATAGGGAGTCTTTACTTCCTCAAGCTTGTTAAGTAAATTGTTATAGGTGTTAGCATTTCTTCTTCTTATATCATTAAGTGTGTCAAGTCTCCTTAATTGGACTATCCCCATCGCAGCCAATATGTCTGGCATCCTGAAATTGTAACCTAGTTCAACGTGATTATATTTCCCCTCCTGTCCATGGTTCATAATTAACCTTATTCTCCTATTTAGTTCTGGATTATTGGTTGTAACTACTCCCCCTTCTCCAGTTGTCATGTTTTTGGTTGCATACAGTGAGAATACGCCAATATCTCCGATGCTTCCAACTTTCTTGTCTTCATATGTTGCTCCATGTGCTTGGCTGGCGTCTTCGATAATGTAGAGTTTATGGTCTGATGCGATCTCTAGGAAGGGTTTCATGTCACATGGGTGTCCATAGAGATGTACCAGGATTATGGCTTTAGTCCTATTGTTTATTTTGTTGAGGGCGCTCTCGGGATCTATTGTGAAAGTTTCGGGATTTATATCAGCAAATACTGGTTTTGCTCCAGTAAAGAGAATGGTGTTTGCACTTGCTATGAATGAGAAGGCTGGTGTTATTACCTCATCCCCGGGACCTAATTTTAATGCTTTCAATGCAATCATTAATCCTACGGTGCCGTTTGAGACTGCGGCTGCATATTTAACTCCAATGTATTCTGCAAACATATTTTCAAATTCTTTGGCTTTGGGTCCATATGCTATATAATTACTCTTAAGGACCTTCTTGATCTCTTCAATTTCCTCGTTAGTTATGTATGGTACTGATATGGGGATCACTGGACCCACCATGTAGAGATATTCAATAAAATTGTGTATTGTCTTTTGAAGTATTTTAAGTAAGATGGTATTGGAAGTATTTGGAAACTATATTTAAATTGGAATCTAATCATTTAATTATTGTTACCAGTAATGAGGTTATCCCCATGAAAGTGATAGTTACTGGAGGGGCTGGTTATTTAGGTAGTCACCTCGTTGATAGGTTGCTTTCATTCGGGGAGAATGTCTTTGTTATCGATAATTTTTCCACGGGTAGAGAGGAGAATATCGTACATAACATCGGGCGTAAGAATTTCAATTACTTCAGAGCTGATTTACGTTATCCGGAGGATTGGCACCCGTTTTTTAAGGATGCTGGGGTAATCATGCATTTTGCTGCTGATCCCAGTGTTAGAGAAAGTTTCTATAAACCAGATAAACATTTTAGAGATGAGGTTATTGCAACTTACAATGTAGTTGAGAATGCTAGGAAATATGATGTCGAGTACTTAATTTTTGCGAGTAGTAGTACAGTTTATGGTGAAGCTAGCACAATCCCCACTCCAGAGGATTACCGCCATTTAGAACCTATCTCAATATATGGTGGATTTAAGCTTGCATGTGAGAATATACTAAAGGCATATTCCAAACTTTATGGTATAAAGCTCCTGATTCTTAGGTATGCTAATGTAGTTGGTGGTAGAGGGACTAGAGGAGTTGTTTACGATTTCGTGGTTAAATTAACTGATAATCCTACTGTGCTGGAGATCCTGGGGGACGGGAAGCAGAGGAAAAGCTATATTTACATTGATGATGCTATAAATGCAACGGTTCACCTTTATAATCTGATGCTTAAGAATAGAACTAATTACGATATATACAATATTGGTAGTGAGGACTGGATATCTGTCAATGAGATTGCCAGTATAGTTGTTAAGGAGATGGGGCTTAAAAATGTTGTTTTTCATTTGAATCCTCAGACCCCTGATGGGAGAGGTTGGATTGGTGATGTAAAGAATATGCTTCTTGATATCACTCGGCTAAAGGAAACCGGGTTTAAGTTAAAGTATCCTACATCGGGTCAGGCAATTAGACGCGCCGTTAAAGATTATTTGAAAGTAATGAGTGTTT
>JALTTZ010000132.1 GCA_027047855.1 Nitrososphaeria archaeon | reverse complement strand
CTATCCACTCCTCATCCAATGGAAACGGGGTTCCCAAACCAGTCTTCCTAGTACACGGCCAATCTTCATACCAATCAATATAATGTAAAAACATCTTTCGAAGCTCTTCAGGATAGAAAACCATATTATTAACTGCTTCCCGGGCCAGCTCCTTCCAACGCTCATCGGAATACTTTAAAGCCCACTGATCCTCAATAATCTTGACATGAGTCTCTGTACCACATCTACACACAACTCTCTCAGGCAAGTCATACATAGAGGAGGCCATACCAATACCAGATAGAATATCCACAATGGCGCCCTTAGCCTCCTTAACGGGAGTGCCAGCCAAATCTAAGCAATTATCCTTCATTACACCTTTATGGAACTCCTCAGAGTAAACCTCCCTAGTGGCCTTCTCTAAATTAACAACATCCAACTGATCCTTTACACCATACTTCTCCACCGCATCTTTAGCTGGAAACTCACTATAACCCTCTATAGTTATTATCGATATGGGCTCAATACTTTTAACAAGATCCCTAAGGGCACCATCAACGGAGACCCTCCCCTTCTTCAAGTCGTTCAAGGCAATATAATCATATGGGGCGTGTGCAGGAACACTATATACAACCCCCGTCACCAAGTTCGGATTAACAAACTCAGCGGGTAATACTGGAACCACCCTATCTATATAAGGAGCCCTCACATGTATCCCAAGAAGATCCGACCCCCGAAATGCTTTAATCTCCTTCACCCTATGCAATTGATCCCTAAGCTTTTCTACAGCCTTCTTACTAACTATCCATCTTTCTCCATCCACCTCGGCAAGGACATACTCCGCATTGGGCTTAACCCAAACATTCGTTACACCGAAAAGGGTCTCGGGCCTAAATGTCCCTGCTACTAAATACGCCTCTAAATCCTCAGCATAAAACTTTATTAGAGTGTATTCTTCGGGCCTAACACCCACACCCTCCAACCTATCATGATCACCAGTAGGACTTTTATCACGTGGACACCAAACCACTGGATGAGGTTCCTGAATTATATATCCCTTCCTATTTAGCTGCCTTATCTGCCACTCTACAAACTTGGTATATAGTGGATGTATATTTGTAGTATGAAATTCTCTACGCCAATCGATTGATAAACCCAGCCTAATGATATCCTCCTTACCCTTTCTAGTAAAATATTTGACCAGATAAACCGGATCTTTAAATTTCTCTATCTCCGACGGCTCTACACCATCCAAATTAATCAATCTATTTATTATACTCTCATCCCCAGCCTCCAATCTATGAACTACACCCATAACCGCCTCTCCAGTCCAGTGCCACGCCCACGGATAAAGAACATTATAACCTTTCATACGGTAATACCTAGCAATTACATCAAGCCTCCCCGCAGAATAGGCATGACCCAGATGTAGAGAGCCGTTCATATAGGGAAAGGGAAAAGTGATGAAGAATTTTGGTTTAGATGGCTCAGGATCAGCATTAAACAAGCCCTTCTCAATCCACTCCCTGCTCAACCTATCTTCAAGCTCCTTCAACTCTATTCCGGACATACTCCATAATCAACCTCCTTAGACTATCCACATCAACCTCAGGCCGTCCACCAAATCGGGCATATCTCTCGTCTCCCTTACCTCCACCTTTCAAAACCTTACTAGATATATCCTTTAACATCAGGTATGCATTTAAACCCTTCTTCCTAGCTAATTCACCGAGTAACAGTGTAATATTCACACCCCTACCCATCTCAGATATACCTACAACAATAACATTAGGATACTTTTTCTCAAGATATTCAGACACATATATAATATCATCAATTTCAGAAACTACCTCAACATACTTGAAGACCCCGATCCCGAGGGCCTCTTCGTAGTGTTTCTCAGCCAACAACTCCAAGTAACGCTTTCTAATAGCCTCAACCTCGTCCTCTAAACGCCTCCTATCTTCCAACAACTTGGCTACAGCATCCTCCAATCCTTCAACAGAGGCATTCAACAAAGTTGAAACTCGTTTCAATATGTTATGCTCCTCCCTAGACCTTCTTATAGCTTCATCTCCCGCCACATACTCAAACCTAATGACACCATCATGAATCTTCTCCACCGACAAAATTTTAATATACTTGATTTCACTAGTTTTTGCTACATGTGTTCCTCCACACGCCTCCGCATCCCAGTCACCAACCAATAATAACCTCAACCTAGCCCCAGGAACAACACCACCTTGATATATTATTGGCCCATACTTCCTCTCCGCCTC
>JALTTZ010000131.1 GCA_027047855.1 Nitrososphaeria archaeon | reverse complement strand
ATTATTGTCTGACTGGAAATATAGAGCCCTTCTAATAGGCATCGGGATTACACTAATTTTCTTTGGAGTCTCTCTAATAGCAAGCCTCTTCTAATTAATATTAGCCATAATAAATAAAAAGAGGATTCTAATAGTCTGAATTATTTACCTTGCGATGGATGAATTCCCCTGCTTCTCAAATACTCAGCTATAGCCTTTAGAAGGGCCGCTGGAGACTCTATTGGAAAGGAAAGATTATTCAGTATCTCATTTATAGACACACCGTATATCGATATCCCGGCTAGCCTTCTGAGAAGAGAATCCTTGTCCACTGGGAAATCCATTCCCTTAATCTTCTTAAGAACCACGATAGCCCACTCCACGCCAAGCGACTCAACCGTCGGCACAAGGCTATCGATCTCCTTCTCCGCTCTTCTCCTCATTAAATTCTTATATGCTAACTTTGCCAAGCCACCAGCAATATGATCGTCAATCTTCTCTTCAGTCAACTCCCCACGTATCTTTCTAAGGACATCCTCGGGATCAGCCCTCAACATCTTATCTATAGTAGCCTTAGTAAGCCCTAGCTCGGCCGCGATCTCTTCATGGGTCTTACCCGCTTGGGACAAAAGTAGAGCGTAGTTAGCTTTGATGATACTGGGTATCCATGTTAAATTCCTAAACTGAATAATTCTCCTGGGACCACCCAACACGTTCAGCGCCTCAAGCAACATCTCAAGAACCATCTCGTCCCGCTTCTTGTCGATATCCTCTGGAGGCCTAATTTCCATCACCATCACCACTCACCCCCTTATATACTCATCCAACGGACTTAAGATACGAACTAAACCTGTCTCAGTAATCTCGAACAAATACGTTCTGCTATCATGCCCAGTCATCCTACAACCATCAATCCTAAAAAGCCTAATAACACTACCTATAGGCATCTTATATAAATTCGACTCAAACCTACTCATTATTAATTTCTTATACAAAACAATGGTTCCATCGACAATGTGTGCTACGCCATAACCGCCAGCAGCCTCAGCACTCATCTCTTCACTACTACTACGTTTCTGTGAGACAAGTAGAGCCGTTTGATGCCATTTCTTAAGGAAATTATATATCTTCCTAACGACAGATCTCGCCATAACCTCCTTAGCCTCAAACAGACCCGTAACACTATCAATAACCGCATTCTTAATATTAAACGTCTTAATCCCATAAGCCATCGTATCCATTAAGTAGTCCAAGTCCTCCCTTAGACGATGATTCGATGCCGCATCCACAATAAAAATATTTTTACCTATTTTATCGAAATCAATACCCATAGCCTTAGCCCTCGACATAAGCGATTGGGCTATAAACTCTTTAGGAGTCTCTACAGTCACGAACATAGTTCTGTAACCTAAACTAGCCTGTTTGACCGCAAACTGTTCAACCATAAGACTCTTACCTGTATCAGCAACACCAGTAATATTAATCACACCCAAGTAAGGATACCCACCCAAAGGAGATTTAGTTACTTTACCATCAACATATTCAACCTTATAGAAGAGGTTATCCAATCCTTCTACACCAGAAGCTACACCAAACAATTTAGGTACCTGACTACTGAGACTACCTAATGAATAAACATTCTGCTCAGCCATAGCAATCACCTACAACCAAGTAGATAGTTAACCAACCACTAATAATATACTATACCAAAGGAAAACAATAAATCATATTAACTCTCCAAAATTATGAAATGCTCTAACACACCTTATCTGTATACTATAAAATACCAATAAAGACCATTAATTTTTTTATATATTTTTTATATAAAAAGATTTGTCTAAACACTGAAGATATAGTGGAGATTCACTATTCCTCTTCTTCCCACTCCTCCTCTTCCTCTTCTATTTCTTCCTCCTCCCAATCCTCCTCCCAGTCTTCTTCCCAGTCCTCTTCTATATCCCAGTCCTCATCGAGATCCTCTAAATCCTCATCCCAATCCTCTTCCTCGTCCCATTCCTCCTCTTCCCACTCCTCCTCAAACATTACTGTACACCCTTAAACACTATATTTCCAATTATATCATGAAACGTTACTTTATAAATCTTTTACATACCTATATTAACTAAAGGAGTGAACAAAAGTTATATATAGAATAAACCACAAAGATTAGATTAAAGTTTGACTAAAATATCCACAAACTTAAATAGATTCTCGACTCTCCTCCGTTCAATCAAATCCAGCTCCTTATAAAATACACTTGTTATACCCGTACCATAATACGAGTTAGCTAAAAAAGTATCAGCACTACTCAACATGTCTCGGAGGATTGTGGGCACATCATAATGCAGGCATATACTCAAATCATTAATAACTAGTATGCCAGTTGGGTTATCAAGATAAAATTCAAACAAACGAAGTGCAATTAAATAATTCATTTTGATAAGATTCATAAGCTCGTCTCTCGACCTAGACATTAATCTAGGAGCCGATATATTTTCATCAGTTAAATATTTGAAAACCTTATCAAGATAATTCTCTTCTATATATTCGTCCAACCCTCTCCCAACCCCTCTATACCTAGGAGCTAAATCGACTATAGTTATATCGCTACCTAATCCCTTCTCTATCCATGTCTTAACTATTGATGCCGTAAGCCGACTTTTTCCGGAGGACACATCACCAATTATCAGCGACTTCCTATCCATAAACTGGGATGCTCTAATGGGAATAGAGAACATATTAACGCCTCAACATAGTCATAATGCCGCTCTTCTCTAAAGCCGTAATTACAAACAAAGCTATCAAAACCCCAGATATACTGCTTATAAACCAACCCAAATAAATCGGTATAAGACCCAATGAAGCAACTTTATTAATCATGCCCACATCATTTATCCATGGTGCAACAATGTAGATTGAGAGGGTAGCACCTATCAAGACAGTACCAATAGGCTCCGTGAATATAGCAACCTTCCTACTAATAGACTCGCCGAGACGCCTTCTCAAGAGACTATGAAATATGCCGACCACCACACCTCCAGGAATCCCCCCGGGGAAAGCATAAATAGTCCCTAGTCCAAGGTTATTCCGAATCACTCCAACTATAATTGCTATAATAGCTGCATCGACTGGCCCCAATATCACACCAGCCAAGGAATTTATAAGATGCTGAGCCGGGAAAGCTTTTGATGTTAGCACTGGGAACCAGAAGGGGCTAAGCACCACACCCAAAGCGGAAAGAAAAGCGATCAAACTAATTCTAATAGATACTCTCATCAAATCACCTCCATAACCACCATCAATAATTGACGTAAGTCTTCTAAATCCCTCCCAAAAAGGACGATCATCGGCTCCTTCCCCACATCGCCGAGATGATATATCACATGGGGATACTCACTAAGATTTTTAATAGCATTCTGAACCCCCCATCCAATGGTGCCGCCTTCCATATTCTTTAAAGTTGGAGGCTCCTTCGACCTGTCGTAACTCGAGACCCTATAACCCTTATATCTTAAATGATCAATAATATTGGCCTCATATTTGATATTCATAGCAACTCTAACCTCTGGAAAACGTTTCTGTAAAGCAAGTAAGTATCTAGCCAAATGGTCACTACCACCAAACTCGGGTGTTGAAACAGATATTCCATTAGTAGGAAGTCTCCTAATCCTACCAGGAATGGCGACGAAGTCATACTTTTCCACGGGATAGAGAGCAGAATAAGCTATATTCATCCCGACCTCCGGCACCAATTTAGAAACTCCTTCAAGTGACCTAAGCCACCCCACAAACCTAATCAATTCCTCACGAACATACACCTTGGAAGCATCTCTATAAAGGGGAGCCATAGGATTAACTGGTCCATGACCCTTTCCAATCCGCAACCCAAACCTTATGGCATCAGTGATCAATTTTTTAGCCTCGCCAACGGCCTCCTCAATACCTAAGCCGTGAGCCAATCCAGCGGCTATAGCAGCAGAAAGACTACATCCAGTTCCATGAGTAGTCTTAGACTCTAATCTAGGGGCCTCATACTTATTAAACCTACCATTATAATATAAGACATCAATAGACTTGTCACCAAATACATGCCCTCCTTTAACCAATACAGCCTCAGCACCCAACCTAGATATTTCCTTAGCTGCTCTCTCCATATCAGCCATATTCTTTATATTAAATCCAACTATACGCTCAGCCTCAAACCTATTAGGAGTAATAACAGTAGCAACTGGAATTAACTCATCAATAAGTGTATTTATTGCATCATCCCTCAGTAGCTGGGCTCCACTCTTGGCTATCATTACAGGATCAACTACCAGAGGAAAATCAAGTTTATCGACGGTTCTGGCCACCGCACTAATGATATCCTTAGAAAACAACATACCAGTCTTGCCAGCATCTATACCGATATCCCTATAAACCACCTCAATCTGCTCGATAACGATATCCACAGGAATCGGGTGCACCTTGGTAACCTCAAAAGTATTCTGAGCTGTAACGGCTGTTAATGCCACGGTACCATGCACAAACATAGATGCAAATGTCTTGAGATCAGCCTCTATCCCTGCACCCCCACCAGAATCACTACCAGCAATTGTTATCGCCACCGGCATCCTATCTACTCTACCAATCAGCATAATCATACACCCCTAAACTTCCTAACCAAAACATAAAGGAGAAACGTCAATATGAAAGTAGGGAGACTGGCGCCCACAACAGGAAAAACGTATGCAAAATAGTAATACACTATGAATCCCATAAGCCAGACCAAGAGAGAAGCCACAGAGAGCTTTTTATTCCCATATAAATCCTCATCACCATACTCCATATCTCTCACAATGAAATAGTCGGCTATGAGAATGGCGACAACTGGCACAAAACTAGCACCGATAAGAAGCAGAAAATTCTCATACTCGACGATCGGAATAGTTAATCCAAGAATAATGCTAATAAGCCCGATAATCGATACATAAATGGATCTACTGATGTTCGCCTTAATATTTTGAAGAGATACCGAAGCAGAGTACACATCAGCGAATGCATTATCAGTCTCATCAACAAGAATCAAAAGTAGCGCCAACTGACCAAAAAACAACGTAGCTATACTTTTAACTATAGTCTCACCTGGATAAAGGAAGTATAAAGCAGCACCCAGTGAATAAAACCAAAAATTGGCGATTGTATAACCCGAGAAAGTTCCTACCAAACCCTCACCAGCCCTTCTTGAAAATCTGTTATAATCGGATACGAGAGGCATCCAGGATATAGGCATAGCTATAACAAGATCAAGAGCCAATAGATAAGTGCTAAAATCTCCGCCACCAAAAAGTTTAAAAGACACTCCACCCGTAAATAATGAGTAGGTTATGTAGAGCGTCGACAAGTACACCAACCAAATGGCAAACTTCTCCAACCACTCCCTAACAACCCTCAAAGGCCCCCAGACAGCCATCAATATAGCCAAAACACCGAAAACCACAACCCAGATTGAGGAAGAACCATCTATACCCGAGATAGATTCGGCTGCGTCAGCCATAATAATAATCTCAAAAGTTGTCCACCCAACAAGCTGAATAATATTTAAAATAGTAGGAAGATATGACCCAAGAACTCCAAATGATGGACGTAAAGATACCATAGTGGGGACTCCTTCACGCTCACCAATTAAGCCAGCCACCGCTAGCAAAAGACTACCAATAATTGAACCCGCCAATGAAACTAAGATAGCATCCAGCAACCCAAGACCAAAACCATAAGACTCCACAGGCATAGTCAGGAAGACACCAGCCTGAAGAACCAATAAACCAACCCCGAGGCTGCTCCACAACACGAAAAAATCAAATCTACCCATAACTCTATGTTCTCCGGGGACTCTCTCTATCCCCCAATCCCCCGGACTCTTTATCTTCAGCGGCACCACCCACACCCGCTAATTGGAGTCGAATCACTCCTTATATATTTTTTTAACCCAGTTAAATTTTATTTATATTATTTATATCCTGTAAATATCTAAATTTTTGTACTTCAAGGCGTGCAGTTAATGCTCTATTTTTAGTTGGTTCTAGAGAGCACTTTCCTACTCGGTCAGTTTTAAGCTTTAAAGGACGTTGATAGAAAATGATATGTTTAATTCCTTTTTTCTCCATCATGAAATCATCAGGTAGTTTTTGAAAAAAAGGTTTTTGGCATTGCCAAATAAGCGCTAACTCTTCTTTATACATGCTTCTATCAGTACGAAGATGCCCTCCTTCATGAGAGCGATTTCTTTTGCATTTTCCTGTTTCTAATTTGAATAGGTACTCCCCTAATGTTCTTGCCTGGGCGATTTGAATTGCTTGTTTAACTTTGGCTATGTCGGCTTTAAATTGGCCTTCTTCTTTGTTTGTGGTGTCGGATTCGTCACTTAGCTGTAAAAAGGCCATGGTGTCAGGATCGTCAATTAAGTCACCAGCCAGTTGTTTTTTTGTGCTTAAAAACCCTCTACGTGCCACAAAATGCAACAATACTCGACCAAATTCATGTGGAGATAGTTGTTCATCAAGGCCTTTGGCTCTGAGTTCGTATGGGTTGCCTAGTCCATTTAGTATGATTTCAGGTTGTGGTTCATGTTTTAAACTAGAAGGCAGTAAATCTAATGAAATAAGATAGTTCATCATACGTTGTTTACGTCTGGCTCTGCGTTGTAAGACTCTTCTTCCTAAGCGCATATCACGTCTTTTGACGTTCTTGGGCGTTGGAACTTTTTCTTCAACGGCTTTTGAGAATATGCGACTGCCTATATCAATGAGGTTTGTTTCTGATAAATTAGATTCTTGAAATAAAGCCCAACCTAATGAGTTACTGCCTAAATCTAACCCTAAAATGAGTTTGCTCATCGTGTTTTCACCTGTTAATATAGTTTAAAAGTAACCGACTAAGGTCTATTGATTTGCTTTTCATACCAATGAAATATCTATTTCGTAGGCAACGCTTTTAAGCGACCATAACCCTCCCAGCGGGGGTTTCTTTTTTAATCAGCCTTAATATACCTTATAAATAT
>JALTTZ010000130.1 GCA_027047855.1 Nitrososphaeria archaeon | reverse complement strand
TTATATATGGATAGAGCTTCTCATCGTCTACATATACGTATTCGGAACCCACTATACCTCTCAGTCTTTCAACTACCTCCTCCATTTCGTATCCACCTCAAACGGTGTATATGCCTCTATACCATTCCTCCTTAAGATACGTACAGCCCTCCCACATTGTGATATAATAGGGGCTTCCAGTCTCACAAACTTCTTGAGAAGCCTCACAGTTATATCCGGGGCAAGGATGTCTATTCCCCCTCCACCAACACATCCCCTTATGATACCCAGCGGCTCTCCAAAGACCTCTATATATTGATCTACATACCCCTCATCGAGCTTACATGGGATGTGGAGGAAATACTCCCCCATGTTAAGCCTACGATTAAGCCTGTTCAGCAGCTCTATCGAATAGCCGTTTTTAAAGACGTCAACATCCTCGTTATATCCCCTCTCCAAAGATATCCTGTCCATATATCCGAAAGAAACTTCATGGTATAGCTCATCCGAATCGATAACCTTGATATCCCCAATACCATATTCCCTTAAGACTCCGAAATCGACATTAATATCCCTTGGAATGAATATGCCTAAATATCCCTCATCCATCCCAATCGTCGCCCCTATACTTCTAGATGACACCCTCCTAACCTCTTTAACCGCCTCGGGTAGAGGGTTTTTCACCGGGCAGGTTTCAACGCATTTACCACATAGACTGCAATAACCACCTACCATCAGGAATTTTTCATCCCCATATTTAACAAATCTATATAGCCCCCTAGCAATATTCACTGGTGCGGAAGCCCTTACATAGGAATCCCTAAATACTGGGCATATATAGCTACAATATCCGGGACATAACATACATTGTAGAAGTATATCCTCAAAATCCATATCAAAAGGAATATAGTATTTAGAGTTTTAAATCGGGTTGAGATCGACAAAATCCTATAATCAACATTATATAAACACCATGAATAAGGTATGACCATCTAAAATCCAATCTTCAACTAGGCGGTATAAAAAAGGAAGGTATGTTAGGTAGTGTTATCTACCATACCTTACATAGGTTTCTCCATAGCCGATTATATGCTCTTTAGCCTTCTCAATCACCTTTACAGGATCCGTCCCAACATCCTCAAGCATTGAATCTAGAGCCAATACTATGAAGAAATATCTATGCTTAGGGCCTGGAGGTGGGCAGGGGCCTCCATACCCTATCCTACCGAAGTCGTTCCTAGCCTCCTTACCTATACTAGACGGCTTCACGCTTGATGATATACCTTCAGGTATTGAGTTGAGGTTAGGGGGGAGATTATATATAACCCAATGTATGAAATACCCTATCGGTGCATCAGGATCATACATAACTATCATAATCGACTTCGTATTCTCAGGCAGTCCGCTCCATGACACCTCGGGGTTTATATCCTCCCCGTCACATGTATATTTACTCGCTATATCATCCCCCTCTCCAAACCCATTTACACTAACCGTCAATATCTTATCGAACTTGTGGAGGGACTCTATAACCTCCTCCTTAGAGGGGCCTCCCCAGAATGGGCTCATATATATCCCCGTCAAAATTAATATCGCTATGATAAACAAAAATATAGCTAGGTATCTGGCCCTGGCCATCTCTAAATAAACTAATATCTATTTTCAGCATATAGCTATGTCTATCCTGATAATACTGGCCGTTCAAATCTTTAGAATTATATAGTTACTCCTCCCTTACATGTATAAGGTGTCTTGATTGAGGGGTCTATCCATAATATCAATATTCATGGTCTTGGCCATGCTAGCAATATATATGTCTCCAGCATATGGCGTAAAGACAGTATACAGGGTTGTGGATAGGCCTGGTGTTGACAGAGAGATCGGTGGTGTCTCTAACCCTACACTTATGGGAAGGGTTGACATCCTCGAAGCATGGTTAGAGGTAGACGGTGGAAATGTATATGGATATATAAAGCTTAATACATCTGGCTTCCCAAGTCTGGAAGAGGTGGGGGAATCCTATCGATATTTAATAGGCGCGTTGCTTGCTACAAGCTCAGGCGTGAAAAACCTCACTATGCAGCTCGCCATTAACCCCGGAGTTGGATTGGTAGCGTGCTCATTGAGATCTGATGGCGAGAATAATGAGGTTCTAGGTTCATATGAGATAGTTGGAAATAATCCTCTAATATTTAAGATTACGTGTAGATATGAAGGGGAGAGTTTCGATAGGCCGGAGAGTGATCTAGAGTTTAAGGTTACGGCGATGGTGAACCCATCCACCATAGGGG
>JALTTZ010000129.1 GCA_027047855.1 Nitrososphaeria archaeon | reverse complement strand
GAGCTGGGTGGAGCCGTGTATGAGGAGGGTGAGATAAAGGGCTATGGATATGGGACGCCGCTCCTATTGACGGTCTCAGTCGATGGCGACGTTAGGAAATATGTATTGAGTACCGTTAGGCCCGGTATGTTCGGGCATGAATATATGTCGGATAGAGCCGCGATTTTGATATGGAACCACATGGCTTTTAACAACCTGCCAAGACATGTAAGGTCTGTGGATCTTGGATACTTCACGGCTGGGGGTGAGCTGAGGTCTATAAACAATCCTTCTGAGTTCTTCCAGTTGGTGGAGTATGTGGAGGGTAGGGAGTATTTCCATGACCTGAATCGGATAGGGGATTCGGGGAGTGTAGGTAGGCTTGATATAGAGCGTGCTATGGTGCTAGCGGAATATATTGCGGAGGTCCATAGCGTTAAGAAGGATGACCCGATGTTGTATAGGAGGAGGATTAGGGACTTGATTGGGCATGGCGAAGCCATCATGGGGTTGATAGATTCATATAGTGGGGATGAGGATTTCCTCGAGCCAGGTGAGTTGAAGAGGATAGAAGAGAGATGTGTTGAGTGGAGGTGGAGGATTAGGGATAAGGGATATAGATTAAGTCGGGTGCATGGTGACTACCATCCGTGGAACATATTGTTCACTGGTGACCTTGATTTCGTTGTACTGGATAGGAGCCGTGGTGAGTGGGGGGAGCCTGCTGATGATGTAGCCGCATTAACGATTAATTACCTATTCTTCAGCCTGTTGAAGCATGGAGAGTTAAGAGAGACGTATCTAAAGCTATGGGATGAGTTTATAGATAACTATCTGGAGAGAACTAATGATGAGGAGTTATTCAGAGTCATACAGCCTTTCTATGCGTGGAGGGGATTAGTCGTAGCAAGCCCTATATGGTATCCCAATCTCAGCTATGGTACTAGGAGAATGATATTCATTTTTATTCAAAATATCCTCGATTCCGATGAGGTTGATTATAGGAATATTGCCCAGTACTTTAGATAGCGATTTAAATAGAAAGTTATATGGATTTTACGATTCATGAATTGAGGACCTATATTATATCTATACTAGGATTTATAAATAGGTAGTGCTCTACTATGTAGTGGGCTACTATGTAGGTGTCTACTATGTTTGGATGGGGATATAGGCTAGGGAAATATGGTTTAAGCCCTGTAGAGTTCCTGATTCTAATGGTTCTGAAGAGACGTCCGATGTACGGGTATGAGATAATTAAAGAGCTTAGGGACATGTTCGGGGATGTGTGGCAGCCCAAGACTAGAACCATATATCCTGCACTGAGAAGGCTTGAAACCAAGGGATTGGTAACAACCGAATTGAGGTATGATAGAGAGTTTTATAAATTATCTGATAGGGGTGAGGATATACTCAAATACGCGATTGAATTTATGGAGGCGGGTCTCGACTTCATATCTAGGTATCACATGATTCTTCCTCCACCCATGAAGATGATGATGTTGAGACGTTTCTTCCACGGCCCTTGGAAAAGATGGAGGTGGGGACGTTTTCCAATGTTCATTCCACCACTAGATATAGAATACTTGGATAGGGAGGAGAGAATGAAGTATCTGGAGATGGTCAGAGAGTTCCTTAAGAGGCAGCTAGAATGGGTTGAGCGAATGATGGGTGAGCTCGAGGGTGGCTAGGGATGCCTATCTAAAATATTTTATTTCATTATGTTAGGCAACTTATGATAACAGTTTTTTATACTCATTTATTTCAATTACACTAATTTAATTTCCTAGACATCTGACTTCTTATTATTTGATGAAAAAGCTATATTGTGTAGCCGTTGTTCTACTAGTTTTTCTTTTTTCACTCTATCTTGTAATACCAGTTTATGGAGATGGGGTATCTTGGGAAAGGTATATAGTTGGGAATGGTGTTATTCATATATGGTTTGGTGTTGATGAGGTTGCTGGTGCTGTATACGTCTTCTATGCCCCCTATTATAGGCCGTGGGAGAGGCGGATTGACTTAGGAAAGATATATTATGATGTTCTAAACATAGTTGGTGGCGGCTTAATAAATTGGGGGGTCTTTGAGATTCCATATCGAGTCTTCTTCATAATATATAATGGGTGTTTGATCGGGTTGGACGACTATGGTTTGTTCAGTTATAATGTTAGCGGTGGTTACTATCGATGGAGGGTAGGTTTTCCAAATAATTTTACGTCTTCAGTTGGATTCGGATATATGGTTGAGGGGGATAGGCTATATATTGTTATTGCACCCATGATGTATGC
>JALTTZ010000128.1:12482-16687 GCA_027047855.1 Nitrososphaeria archaeon | reverse complement strand
TATATGAATTGGGTACATTTCGTATATTTATTATCAAAGTTATTAAGTTTTTCGGAAGCGAAATGGCATCAGCCCCTCTATTCCTACGCATACCTATGGTGTTTGAAAAACAAGTGGTAAATGTGTGGTTAAATAAAAATTATGATGAAATTTTTAGAGTTTTTAATAAATTTATGGATAGAAAGAAATACAAATATGGTTATAAAACCTACATAATATACGCAATATTCGAAATTAGTGTGGTCTCCGAGAAGTATAAAACAATTAGGGAGAGTCTCCACGGATTTGGGAGAGAGTTCATTATCAGTAAGGAGGTAAATGGTATCGGTAAATTACGTAGGCTCTTTCTCAATATGATTTCCTATGTAGAGCGTAAGTTTCTGAAAAAATATGGAATTGATGAGAAGTGGATATCGAACAAGATCCTTACTAGACGACCTGTTATTAGGATAAATAATTACTATTTTAAGGTTTATCTTGAGGATTTAGAGCATGGATTAAAAGATGGTTTAGCTAATAAAGATTTAGAAAAGACGCGTCTTTATATCCGTAAAAGTATTCTTTTTGGTGTGGAAGTTTTTCTTTTGCTTCATTGGTACATTACTATTTATTCCTATATTATTTCGATGTTGAGAAAGATTATTGATGAAGATAGGTTGATGGATGTGTTATGTGAGAACCATTATTTGGATAGGGTGATATATATACTGGATGAGGTTGTTAAGTTGTTCGGAGTTGATTTGGCCGGGTTCTTAACGAAGTATCCCACTAAAAATTATATCAGGAGTCTTGATTTTACTGAAAAGATAACTAAGCGTGATAGTGGTGTTGTATGGGTGGGTATGTTTACATTGTGTTGGAATAGGTATGTTCATGCATATATGTCTAAGTATGGTTTGGTTGATGAGCATTATCCTAGCGTTTTGTGTAAACTTTGTCTACTCGATTATGAGTCGATATATTCCAATTTTGATAGTAATTTCGAGTCTGTAAATATTGAGTTTGAGTTGCCTAATGCTCATGTGTGTGTTGTTTCTATAAAAGCGGTGTATAAAGAGAGTTATAGTGAAGCAAATATGGACAACAACTAAACCAGTACACTATATGTTTATTAATGGTGTAGTAGCAAGTAGTTTATCTACGTGGGGACATGGTCTTTTCTCGAAGCATTTCCCGATAGTTCTGCATGTTGGTAAACTGTATTTTCCTAGCACTGGGTTTACTTTAGTTACGTAACGGGATATTATTGACATGAGGTTGCGTATCTCCCATTGAGCTCTTAGGCATCTCCTCAGAGGAAGTGCTCCGACGTAGTTCCATCCATCTATTTTTATTAAGTCGTATACTGTGTGTGCATGAGTTACTGTGCCGACTAGGATTTCTTTGGGATAACTTTCTTTATATTCGATATATAATCTATACATGTATTCCACATATTCTCGGAATTTCTTTTCTAGTCGGTGTCGGATAATGCTGGGTGGTACAATATAGTCAAGTCTGTTTAATGCATGGTAAATGGATTCCACGTGGTGGTGCCATGTCCTCTGTCTTACAGCTTGGTGATACGTTACTAGACTCATTTTAGCTAGGAAAGTATATGTGAAATGTTTTAGTATACCCATGTATGATTCGTCGCCGTATTTTATTGCTTTCATTAATCGTGATTCATCTATTTTCATCGGTTCATTATAAGTTATCAGTCTTGCTGTTTCTGTTCCCTGCTGAGTAATTAATTCGTCTAGGTGGTCCTCGGTGTTGAATAGGTTGGGGGCTGGGAAGTATCTCATTCTTTTGTAGTTGGCCTCTCTGTTTTTTATTAGTTCAGGATCAATTTTTTCTATTGCTTCCTTAACTATTCTTTTGTTTATTGGGGGAACCCCGGGATCTTTTGACATTAAATATAGATGAGTTAATTCTCTAACATTTCCGGTGGTAAGTATATTTGTTACTGTGTATAGTGGTATGAGGAATCTGGCATCCTCTTTCGGAACACCTTGTTCTACGAATTTATAATATAATTTTATTCCATCTTTCATTCCGTTAACTATGGCTTTTTCTTTCTTGAGTTCAGGGGGTACGTAAATTGCATAGGGCTCTACGTATCTCATTGACTGTTGTAGATGGCTGAGGTAAGGTGGTGAGACGAGGAATAGGGTGGTCAGTCTAGGCACATCCTTAAATATAAAAGTGTATATGGCTTGGTCTAATACGTCTATATGACCGCTTCCGATTGTTGCGTCTAATATTCTTGGAATAATTTCTTCTATTTCATTTCTGTCTTTACTTTCTTTGTATAGTTCATATGGGTCTCCCTTCTTTAGAGTTCCCCGGGCTCCAAATACGACCAATTCTTTCGGTCCTAATTCTTTTCCCTTTATGGTTGCTACCAGCTTTACGGTTGGTTCAGCTTCTCCTATTTGTATGTTTCCAATCATCTTATTAACCTCCTCTTTGCTTCTATTAAAAGGTCGGCGAATTCTATGAATCCCCTTGAAAATGATTCTTTAGTCACGTAATCTGCTATTTCTTTTAGTTCTGGAGGTGAGTTTTCTAGTGCTACTCCAAAACCAGATTTCTTTAACATGGGTATATCAAGTTCACTATCTCCTATCGATGCTATATACTCGAGTGGTGTATTTGTTAATTCCGCCAATTTTTCTAAGGCGGTTCCTTTGTCAATCCCCTTCGGATGGATATGATAAGCGAATTTGCTATCTAGGATCATTATTTTTTCTTTGTCGATCAATTTTTCTATCTCTTCTCTGGGTATTGTTGGTCTTATCGCTATGTCAACATGACGGTACGTGTTTGACCAGCTCTCTCTAACTCTCCCGTAGTACTTTCTTGATATGGTAGCTAAAGCTTTCTTTGTTTCCTCTGGATCCCCAAATATGTATATTTCTCCCAAGATCTCCAAGACGCATCCCGATTCGGCTATAGTGGGTCCAGATGCTCCTATGTATAGTGCTAATCCTTTAGTAATAGGTAGTGCATTACCACTGGCTAGTGAGACCATTATGCCATTTCTTTCGAGTTCTCTTATTTTTAAGATCGCGTTTGGATCGAGTAATCCTTTATCGTCTGTTATTGTTCCATCGATGTCTACCACTAGAATATCAATCTCACTAAGTTTTTCGAGGTCAATTTCTTCATTCAATCTTCCTCCTCTCCTTTATGTATTTAATTACATTTGTATCTAGAGGTCTTCTTCTAGTTAAATATGCTAGGTATATGGATGCCATATCTAATAGTATAATTCCTCTCATTAGGTATTCTAAGTATGTGTCTCCCTTTATTACTATCTCGTAATATTCTATATCCTTTTCCTCCATGTAATCTTTTATTGGTTTAAATATGTCTTTCTCTTTCTCCCATCTTACTATAAGTGGGAGTAGAACAGGATCTACCTGTTCATCGAATATTTCTACTTCGTTGTGATAACCTTCTGGGAATATCTGGTAATAGCCGCTTAACTTGGCATTTTCATTTATCATCGCCTTGGCTCTAGTTAATATGGGTTGTGAGATCGGCGTTCCATAGAATATCGGGTATCTCCCCCATATGTGGTAAGCTATGTTGAACGCTCTATTTTCTCTTTTATCTATGTAATTCTCTTTAGCATCGATCTTTAATTTTTCTGCTACTTTCCTTGTCTCTTTATCCAGTGATTTGCCTATGGTCTTCCTAAATAATTTAAGAGTAGACCCTAGTAGTTGAGGTAATCCACTCCTAGGTGCCAATGCTTTCTCAATTATAGATACTCGTGTATTTATTTTCTTTGCCTCCTCGGCTAGAATTCCGTCTGTTGTTATAGCTATAATTCTGTTATTCAAGCCTTGGGATGCAGCTTTTCTGAATGCTTGGACAGTTTCTAGTGTATTGCCCGAGAAACTTACGAAGATTAGCACATCATATGTGCCTAGTCTATGGACGGGTATTTCCCAATGCTTATACACATCGATTATAGCGCTTTTTTTGTGCTCTATATACTTTTTAATTATGTCGCCTACTATCCCTGAGCCACCCATGCCCATTATTAATCCTCTGTGTATCTCTCTCTCATATTCCCGTGTTTTTTCATATGCATTCAGAAATTTTTCTCCCCATATCAGATATTCATCTAGAAATCCTTCTTGATCTAATTTTGATTTGGCTTCCAATATGTCTTCCCATTTCATTATGGACCCCTTCTCTTATTAACCATT
>JALTTZ010000128.1:0-12472 GCA_027047855.1 Nitrososphaeria archaeon | reverse complement strand
CCATTATTTAACTCCTCATAGAAATATAAATGACATATATCAAGAAATTTAACACATCGGGTGTATGATAAATAATATCGGTTTCGAAGTTGGTGATGACTATGGCTAAGCCGAGAAAGTTTTCTAAGATTGTTGTTGAACCCCCTGGTCCTCTTGCTAAAAAAATTATTGAGTGGGATGAAAAATATCTGATGCAGTCATATGTACGTTGGTATCCGTTGGTAATCGCCAAAGGTGAGGGTGCAGTCCTTGAGGATGTGGATGGGAATCGTTATATCGATTTTAATTCGGGTTTGGCTGTCTTAAATACTGGCCATACTCCAGAGCCGGTAATTAAAAGAATTAAGGAACAGTTAGGGCGTTTTCTGCATTATAGTCTTACTGATTTCTATTATGAGCTGGCCCCGAGGTATGCGGAGAAATTGGTTAACGCCCTGAATTGGTCGGGTAGTAAGGTTTTCTTTACGAATAGTGGTGCTGAGTCTATTGAGGCTGGTATAAAAGTATCTAGAGGGTTCTTTAAGGGTAGGAGGCCTTACCTCATATCTTTCTTGAATTCATTCCATGGTAGAACTATGGCTACTCTTACATTATCTGCCAGTAAAACTATACATAAAAAGTATTTCCATCCTTTGTTGCCGGGGGTTCTTCATGTACCTTATCCCTATCCATATAGATGCCCCTTTGGTAGTGAGACGCCCGATGAGTGTGCAGAAAATACTATTGGCTACATAGAAGATGTGGTTTTCAAGAAGTTGGTTGATCCGAGTGAAGTTGCTGCGTTTTTCATCGAGCCGATTCAGGGTGAGGGTGGGTATGTTGTTCCTCCTAAGAAATTTATGGTCATGCTAAGGCGTTTAACAAAGGAGCATGGTATTTTGCTGGTTGCTGATGAGGTTCAATCGGGTATGGGGCGAACAGGTAAGATACTAGCTATCTATAATTTTGATGTGAAGCCAGATTTGGTTGCTTTGGCTAAAGGAATAGCTTCTGGATTGCCTTTAGGTGCTTTGGTAGGTGATTCTGAATTTATGAGTCTACCTGGTGGAAGCCATGCAAATACATTCGGTGGTAACCCTGTATCATTGGCTGCTGCTGATGCTACTCTCGATATGCTTCTAGGAGGATTGATGGAGAACGCTAGAGTTCAAGGGGATTATATTAAATCGAGGATGCTTGAGTTAATGGATGAGTTAAATATTATTGGTGATGTTAGGGGACTAGGTCTCATGATAGGCGTGGAGATAGTTAAAGATAGGGAGACCAAGGAACCTGCACCTAAGTT
The DNA here is from genome assembly GCA_027047855.1 of Nitrososphaeria archaeon. Taxonomy (GTDB): domain Archaea; phylum Thermoproteota; class Nitrososphaeria; order Geothermarchaeales; family JDFR-13; genus WAMZ01. The sequence goes on along the minus strand of JALTTZ010000128.1, from coordinate 11,187 downwards.
GGTGAGCTGGATAATTAACCAGTGTTTTAAGCGGGGTCTCTTGATTATTGGTGGTGGGGAGACTTCGCTGAGGTTAGCGCCTCCTCTTGTCATAAATAGAGAACAAGTTGATGAGGCTCTCGATATACTCGAAGGTGTACTTAGAGAAGCAGAGAAAAATATGACATGATTCTTTTAACTAACTTTTTAGTCGCTTGTAATTATTGGTTCAATCGCTATCTTAATTCCATATTTCTTTCTAAGTTTTCTTGCTTTACCTTTTAGTGCTTTTTTGACCTGTCTGTATCCCCATGTAGGTACAAATAGTATTGCCTGTTTATCACTTATCATCTTAATTTCCATTTCATCTACAATATCCCCAAGTTCGTGGCGAATAATCTCCTCGATTGTTGCTGGGGAGCCGAATTCATCAACATAGATTTCTCTACTTTTTCCAACTGGTATAACGAATACACGTCTACCGAATACATAGAACTCGTACTCGACTCTCTTTGTAAAGAAGTCTCTTATTTCCACTACGGGTCTAGCCAATTCTTCTCGCTGTAGACCATACGGGACTCTAGCGGCCATTGAGACTTCATATACTTTTGCTACCTGTCCACCCTTCAAGAAAATAACAGTGTCCAAGACACTGGGTATCATACCAAGCTCAAGCCTTTCAACAAACCTCTGTACTGCATCTATCGGCTTTGCTGCGTGTACTACTCCAATCATACCTACTCCAGCTAACCTTAGATCTATGAATAGTTTGAAGTCCTCGGTGGTTCTCATTTCGTCGAATATGGTGAAATCAGGTCTCGATAGAAGCATAATGTCGTATATCTCGGTTTGGTCGCTATAGTTTTTGCTATATTGAGTTATATCTGGAGGTAGTTGTAAGTCTCTGGGTGATTCTATTGTCTTAACTACTTTTCCAAGACTTCTATAAAATTCAGCTAGGGCTTGGCTAAATGTTGTCTTTCCTTCCCCGGGCGCACCTGCAATGAGTATACCTTCCGCCCTCTCTTTAAATCTCTTTATAAGAGATGGAGGTAAGTTATAGTCATCTAATGTCAATTTCTTTACAGGTTTAACTATAGTTATTTCATAACCATCGCTGAAGGGAGGAGTGGCTATAACGACTCTGTATTGTCTCATCTGAATTAGTATGACGCCTTTACCCTTCTTCTCTATGAAGGTTTCCTCATCAACTTTCGCGAACTCGAACAACTCGTCTATCATCTCCTCAAGTTCTTCTCTTGTTAACACTCTTTCCTCTAGATCTGTATAGACCCAATTCCCTGGTTTTCCTTTTTTGGCTCTGGGGTTAACCCCCTCTTTTAGATGCACAGACATAGTAAATTCATCAAAATAATTGATGACTCGGGGAGTGTTTACATGTGGGTCTCTCAGTAATTTGGTCTTTGCCCCTATAGATCTATATATCTTTGCCTTTTCATCAGAGGTGGTTAGGATGGTTGCATCATACTTCTTTGACAAGTTTATGATCGATTTCAGCGTATCGGTCTCTCCATCATCTACAAACTCCAGATTAATAACTCTCTCATCTGCTAATGTTCTTAGTTTCTCTAGCTCCCTTAGAGCTCTCTCTTTATTTATTGAGTTTATGGACCCTTCCTTATCCAGATTTTTTATCACGTTCCATGGGAGTATAAAGTCTCCAGATAACTCTCCATTATTTACTAACTTTACTACTAATCCGCTCCTTAATGCATCTAAAGTTAATATATATGTATTCTCCATATCCAATCATCCTATAAGCCAGATTATACGGGAATATATAAATCTTTATTCATTGAGTAATTTATTATAGAGAATTTAACTCTTGTGGATTACTTATGTTGTAATTATCCTTATTAGTTCTTCGATCATCTTAAGTCCACTCCCTGTCAAAACTATAACACTCTTTTCTTGTTTATCCACTTGTCCATAATCAATTAATTTTAAGTATCCAGCATATGCTACAGCTGAAGTGGGTTCGACAATGTAACCCATCTTAATCAATCTTTTCAGTGCACTTTTTATCTCGTTATCGGTTACCCATAACGTGTTTCCCCCTGTCTCCTTCATCGCTTGCAGTATCTCTTCTCTTCGCGGGGGGCCTGGAACACGCACGCCATCTCCTAGAAGACTCTTCTTCTTTATGTTATTAGCTGGCTTGAGTCTAATATAACCTTCTACCTCAATAGGATATAATCTAGGTATATCTTCATCGGTTAGTCCTAATTCGATTATCTTTTTGTAGCCGTGGTATATTCCTAAATATAGGCCTCCACTACCTACGGGGACAATTATATTGTCTATATTTTTATACTGCTCAATAAGTTCGAATGCTATTGATTCTATCCCTATATTGAAAAAAGGATTTACTACATGCCCTATGTAATACATCTTATTTTCTTTTGCAAAGCGGGTAGCTGTTTCGTATGCGTCTCCCCTAGTCCTGGCAAGATGTAACTCGGCTCCCAGTAACTCTACAAATCTTTTTTTGCCCTCGGGTGCATCCTGGGGCATGAATATGTGGGCTTTCATTCCATAGGCATTGCTGTATAGCGATATGGCGGCCCCCGCGTTTCCCGAGGAGTCCTCCACTATATCTTTGAATCCTTGGTCGTATGCTATCTTTATGGCGGAGGCAGCGCCTCTATCTTTAAATGATCCCGAGGGATTTAAGTACTCCAATTTGAATAGTGTATTCCCGGCTATAGCCAAGGGAGTGTTTCCCTCGCCTAATGAAGTGATCTTTTTTGTTTTATACAACTTTTTTGGAATGTATTTGTATATTCCAGGTAAATCCTTATCGTAAATATTTTGCTCAATAATCTCTATATGAATGTCTAGAGGATACATGCATTTCGGGCATATTGCTGGGGTTGTTTGGAGGTCATACTCATTTTCACACTTCTTACACACCAAATATACGTCATCATTCATTCTTAGGATAATGTTTATACAGTAACAGCTTTAAATTTAATTCTATCTTCTAGATATGCATTAATTAATAGTCTTAATACTGTGGAGGCTGATAATCCTTCTTTCCTTGATTTTTCTTTCAACTGCTTCCACATATCTTCATCAATCAAAATACTTATCCTCCTTTTTGCCATCAACATCCCCATTGATAATTATTACTGCATTCTGTATTTAAAAATTATATAAAATATCATGTGTTCATGGCCATGGTGCATTTTCATTTGGATGGTTATTTTTGATGGTATAGATAAACATATATTAGCATATACATTTATATATATGCTGATTTTATATTATTCTGGTGTCTGACTAGTATAAATCCAGTTATACAGTATATAATATATGTATCTAGGTGGTATGTATGGAAATAAGGAAGGTTCAGAAACTGGGTTATTCGACTATAGTTGTGAGTTTGCCTCGGAGCTGGGTTAGGGAGAAGCGCCTAAAGAAAGGGGATAGCGTTATAGTTAGGGCTGAGGAGGACGGTTCACTGAGGATCATTCCATACCATGTCGGTGGCGAGGAGGAGGTATATGAGAAATACGTTGTTGAGGTCGGTAAAATTAATAATAAAGGTCTAGTTGAGAGGATCCTGATTGGGAACTACCTTTTAGGACATGATACGATAACTTTTAGGACGGACGATAGGCGTATGCCTCCATGGGCCCTTGAGGAGATTATGAATGCAATCAATCGTCTCGCTGGCGTAGAGATTGTGGATCAGAGATTGAATGAGATCACGGTTCAATGTTTCATCGATCCCACTAAATTCAAGTTGAAGGGGTTGGTTAGAAGGTTATATACCTTAATATTCTCCATGTTAGAGGGAATTAGAATATTCTTGACTGAGGGGGATGAAAATATCTTTGATCAAATTAATGGTATGGAGAATGAGGCGGATAGACTATATTGGCTAATAATTCGTCAGTTACTGTTATCTCAGAAGAGTTGGAGAGTTGCTAAGGAGATCGGTCTTGAGCACCCATACCACATAGTTGGCAATAGAGCTATAGTGAAAGCACTAGAGGACATTGCAGATAGGGTGAGCGATATCAGTGATGAGATTAGGAAGCTACCTCCTGAGTGGATTGAGGAGGAGAGGAATAAGAAAGAGGGGATTCTTCATAAGATTGACCAGTTGCTGGACAACGTTGATTTGCTTATAGGCGATTCTATGCAAGCATTCCTAGAGTTGAATTTAGATCTAGCTAATCAAGTTATTAACAATACTAAGCAATTCGGGAGTAAGACCGTTAATCTAGATATATGGGCATTATCTCATTTGAGTGACCCTGTCATTCTGAGCACTATAAGGCTACTGTTGAGTCATATAAACAGAATAATTGATAATGTCCAGCTGATTGCCGAGATCACCTTAAATAGAGCCTTGGAAACCCCGAACAAGTACTGTCAGTGGGTCTCTGAGGAGAGGAAAAAAGAAGAATAAATTTTCCAATATTAACACTCTACTTCTTAATTCCTCATTTTTATCTATGATAGATATTATGTTAATTAGGATTATATTCTTTAATTATTTTTCGTAGGCTTTATAGGGGGTTGGTGCCCGTGGCCAATATGAAGATTGAGTCTATTCCTATTGTTAAGAGATTAGATGGTAGTTACTTATCGTTAACCAAGGTAGTTGTCGGTGAGGGTAGGCCTAAGCTTTTCTTAGGTGCATCTATACATGGAGATGAGTTGACACCAATTGCTTCTCTCTGGAGATTGATTGAGTATCTGAAGGTAGCGGATGTTAAGGGGTCCTTGGTAATGATATTGGGTATGAATCCTGAGGGCATAGCTTTTGGAAAAAGATTTGACCCCTATTTTCATGTAGACATTAATAGGGTTTATCCTGGTGATAAGGAGGGTATCTTGCCTAGGAGGATTGCGTTTACAATCTTCCAAATTGCTAAGGATGCGGATATAGCGGTAGATATTCATACAGCTGGTGTCTGCATTCCATTTATTTTGATTGATCCCATTGAGGGGGAGTTGAAGGAGCGTGTTTTAGAATATTCAAAGAGTATGGGAGTCACTGTTTTGGAGGAGTATGAGGAGAAGCAGTACAAGGCTGAGCATCTCAGTGAGAGTCTACCCCCTAAATTGTTGGATGAGGGTATTCCCTCTTTCACGCTTGAGTTGCCCGGTGGTTTGAGAATCGACTGGAAAGGAGTGAATGTTGGGTATAAAGCTTTGATTAATTTAATGATTGAATTAGGAATGATTGATACCTCGCCTGTAACTATTGATGAATATCCTGTTATAAAAGAGGATGGTTTCAGGAGATATGATGTGAGGTCGTCGTCTGCTGGTATATTGGAACCGTATGTAGAGTTAGGTGATTATGTCGATAAGTTTACTCCATTGGGTGTGGTTAGGAATCTTGTTGGTAAGATCGAGGAGTGGGTTAGGTGTGAAAAGTCAGGCTATGTTGTGTCTATGCCGAGTCGGTCAGTAGTGTACCCAGCTGATAGATTATTTACTATGGCAGTTAGGGATTAAATTAGGAGATTCTTGTGTTTATATTTAAGGAGTTATTATATTATTAGGGTTAATGCATGGATATTGAATTTATCTGGTTTGGTCCATTATAAGTTGGGTGTTGGCTATGGCCATTAAGGAGTTGTGGGAGGATTCTGGCGTTGTGTGTCAAAAGTGTGGTGCTAAAAACCCGCCGGAAGCACAGTTCTGCATTAAGTGCGGTGCTAAATTGAAAGTTGAGGTTCCTCAAGATGTATCTAGTGTCCTATTGTCACTGGTTCTTGTTGTCGCAATTACTTCTTTAGTTGATCTTTTACTTAACAGAGGCGTTGCTAGTCTTGTTCAAGCCAATCAAATATTTAGTGGTTTATTCTTGTTAGGGCTTGTATCCTCTTTTGCCATTGTATATGTATGGTATAGATTTAAGAATGTTGGTTTCCCTAAGAAGGGCACCATATATACGCTGTTTGTGTCTGCTTTGGTCTTGCTATTGGTGGTTTACTTGGTATATTATATTACTTTCTTCATAGCTAATATAATTGCTATTAGTCCTTTGTGGATTCTTTATCTATGGCTGCTGTATATGGTGGTTAAGAAGCAGTAGTAAGATTTTGGTGAGTATATTGTGGAGGGCCCTATAGTTACTGTATCTGGAATAGACGCCAAGGGTCGGGCGTACGCTTTTCATAATGGCAAAAAGATATTTGTAAAGTATGGTGTTCCTAAAGATATCGTTAGGATTAGAGTTTATAAGGTTGGCAGAGGAAGGAGAGGTAGAAGGGTGGAGTTTTGGGCCGATATCACTGAGGTTCTTAAGCCGAGTGAGTTGCGGGTAGAGCCAAAGTGTAAACATTTTGGTGTATGTGGTGGGTGTAGGTTTCAGAATATGGATTATAACGCCCAATTGGAGTTTAAGAAAGATGTCTCTAGGAAGTTTTTTCATGATATATATAAGTTGCCTGTAGATTTTGGAGAAGTCATCCCATCTCCAAAAATCTATTTTTATCGGAATCGTATGGACTATCCCGTTGGATTAGTAGATGGTAATCCCGCCGTAGGGTTGAAGATGGCTGGTAGGTGGGATGTGCTTGTGCCTTTGGATGAGTGTTTCTTGTTGTCTGAAAAGGCCGTCGAGATTATCCATATCGTTAGGGATTTTATGATGGAGAAGGATATTGAGGCATACGACATATTTAGACATGAGGGTCTGGTGAGGTATGTTGTAATTAGGGAGGGAAAGTTTACTGGTGACAGGTTGATATCGATTGTCACATCTGATAATCCATTTCCTTATTTGGATGAGCTGGTGAGTGAACTCAAGAATTATGCAACAGGTATTATTTGGAGCATAAATCCTACCCTTACTGATATATCGATAGGCAGGGAGATTAGGCCTTTATATGGAAAGGATTATTTGGAGGAGGATATTAGGGGGGTTAAATATCATATTCATCCTAATGCCTTCTTTCAGACCAATTCATATCAGACTGTAAATATGGTCGAGATTGTTAGGGAGATGGCTTCGGGTGGAGGATTGTTGATGGACCTTTATAGTGGGGTAGGGCTATTTTCCTTGCAGCTAAGGGATCTGTATAATGATGTGTTGGCTGTCGAGGTCGACGAATACTCTACTTATAGTGCAGAGATAAATATCGGTAGGGTTGATGGAAATATAACTATATATAAAGGTCGTGTTGAGGATGTGTTGCCTCTCTATGTCGACTCTAAACCAGATACTGTTATAGTAGACCCACCTAGGCCCGGGTTATCTAGGAGTGTTAAACAGGATCTCTTGAGGCTTTTACCTAATGAAATCATTTATGTTAGTTGCAACCCTGAGACGATTGCGAGAGATATTAAATACTTATCCAAGGAGTATAAGGTGGAGGGCGATGTTAAACTGATAGATATGTTCCCACATACCCCACATATCGAGTTGATAGCTAAGTTGGTTAGACGAAATAATTAGTAGTTTTTGAATTAGTGGCAAATAATTAATATCCGCTTATATAGATTCCATATATTTAATTGAAATTATATGGCGAGGATACACTGCATGGACGTAACTCCAGGAAACAAGGAAAACTATATATGCTCCTATTTAGTGGAGACTCAGAATTTCAATTTCATAATTGAGACTGGACCTAGTTCATCTGTTGGGAAGCTATTGGTCAGGCTCGATGAGTTAGGTTTTACATTAAGAGATATAGACTTTGTGGTTGTTACTCATATACATTTAGATCATGGTGGTGGCGCTGGTGACTTAGTGCGTTTGGAGAAAGATTTAAAGGTATATGTACATCCACGGGGATATCCCCATCTAAACGATCCTTCTAAATTGTGGCAGGCCTCTAGGAATACTTTGGGTAAAGTTGCTGAAATATATGGGGAACCAAAGCCTATACCCTCAGAGAATCTGGTAAGTGTGCCGGATGGTTTTAAATTGGATTTGGGAGAAGATGTTATCCTTAAATTTATCCATACTCCTGGGCATGCTTCACATCATATGGTTGTTTACCTCGATGGTTTGGATGCTATGTTTACGGGTGATGCGGCGGGTATAAATATAGATGGTCACATCATTCCAATTACTCCAGCGCCCCATAATCCTGTTAAAGCAATAAATAGTCTGAAGAGGCTTTTAGAGTATAATCCCGCCAGATTATGTTTCACCCACTTTGGCGTTTATGAGGGTTTAGATTATCTCAGGAAGGCTCTAGATAAATGGATTTGGTGGACCGAGTTTATAGGGGAACTCTACCGTAAGGGTGTTGATGTTCGTGAGGCATACAGGAAGGTGCTTGAATTGGATCCAGACTCCCGATTTATGGAAGGTTTTTATAATAAGTTAGGGTTTGGTGATGATGAGATTTTAATCGGGGTCAGGGGTATGTATAGCTATTTTGAGTGGATTGGAGAGAGTGGTGGTTAGCCACCTCCAACAACTGGCATTAATGCAATTCTGTCTCCGTCGGTTAATTTTGTGTCCAAACCATTTAGGTTGTTTATACTTACTCCGTTTACGAGTATCACTGCATTCTCTATGTGGTTGCGTATGTAGTCAAATAGTTCATTAGATATCTCTTTAATTACTTCTCCCACAGTTATTCCTTTTCTATATTCTAGCTCTAGAAGACCTTTACCCGTGTATTCTTGGAAGAATCCCAATATTCTGACTTCTATCATAGTTTTAGCTCTACCCCTATTGCCTCAAGTTCTCGGGCTTCTCTAGATAACCCTAAATTGTTCATGGTCGTTTTGGTCGGTATTCCGTTGCTGTCCCAACCTCTCAGCCTGTAATATATGTCCAGCATGTAATCATATTTTTCTTTATCTAGTTTAGCGCCTTTTCTTGGGCCTTGTGTCAAGGGTTCTTCGAACCACCTGGGTGGTGGTACATCCATGCTTCTCATCCAATATCCATATTCACGGATCCAGAATGCTCGTATCAATGTATATATCCTATCGGCTATCAGGTTCAGATCGCTCTCGGTATATTTTACACCTGTTGCCAGATATATGAAATCTAGATAGTAATCTAGTTTCAGATTTACTTCTACCCAAGGTAATCTACATGCTACAAATGTCTCGAACCATCCTCCTCTGATTCTCTGTAGCTCGATCACCCTGGAAACTTTCTTTTCGTCTATTTTATCGAATCCGTATTGTGCTTCCCAGGCTATGACCCATGCATCTTTGTGGTGGGCGCCTATCGGGGATGTGCCGAATGATAGGGCCATACCTGGTGCTACATGGCAGTCGTAGGCAGTTATCGGTAAGCCTTTTACGTGCATTGCGAATTTAACTGCCTCTGGCCCTATCTTAAGTGATGCATATCTAAGGCCAAACGATAGTGTCTTTCCGAATCCGACTTTGTTTATCATCATGTCTATTATGTGTAGGGCCGTATCATAGTCTCCCCATTTTGGTTCTAAGCCATTCAAGTCTTCCTTGGTAATCAGTCCCTTTTCATATGCTTCTATGGTGAATGCTATGGCCGATCCAGCGCTGATGGTGTCAAGACCCAGATCGTCGGCATATCTAATTAATCTAATCGTATCATTCATGTTAGATATTCCTATATTTGAACTGAACATTGCTACATTCTCGTAATCCATCTCAGCTTTTACCTTCTCCCCTGTATCCTTAGTCTCGGCCATGTTTCCACATGGCATGTTACAATTTGGACATCCCTTCTGACCCACTTTGTACTGTTCTGCCATAACTTTTCCTGTCATCTTACCAGCTTCTTCGAAATATCCTTCTCTAAAGTTGTATGTAGGTAGTACACTGTTTTCTTGGCACCATTCATATACACCCATAGTTCCTTGCTCCATCCAAAATGGATACATGGGGGCGGCCCGCACATCTTTTAAGGCTTGGGTTCCCAGTTTTCTTAGTTCATCTTCCTTGAAAGCCTTCAAATCATTGGTTCCTCTTATGACGATAGCTTTTAGGTTCTTGCTACCCATAACCGCTCCCATACCCGGTCTTCCACCTGCTCTATCTTTTTCAGACATGACTACCGAGAAGTAATTTAACTTTTCACCAGCTTTACCTATTGTTAGTATTCCCGCATCTCTCCCGTATATACTCGTTAACTCGTCATGTATTTCGCTTGCGGAGAGCCCCCAATAGTCTCTAGCAGACTTGAAGTCCACCTCGTCGTCCTCGATATAGATATATGTGGGTTCTTCAGCCTTGCCCTCTACCACAATGGCGTCGAACCCTGCTTTCCTCATCATCACAGAGGCCCTAGTACCTATATTTCCATCACCATATCCCCCCGTAAGTGGTGATTTGGAAGCTATTACCAGTTTTCCACTGCTTGGTAGGTTGAATCCAGTTAGGGGGCCAACAGCAAATATTAAAAGATTATCTGGATGGAGGGGATCCGTCCCCGGTTTTAGGTGATCCCATAATATTCTAATTGCTAAACCTCTACCACCAACATAGTTCAAGGCTAATGAAGGATCATACTTCCAAATCGACGCTTTTTCTCTATTCAAGTCTATCCATAGGATTTTTCCGCCCCAACCTCCCTTTAACATCTACATACCACCCAGATAAAACGTGGCCTAACATAATATACATTGATAACAATAGTTATTAATATCAGATATATTTATTATTGAAATGGCTACCCTACCTTAGATTCGCTATAACTTAAATCTTATTTTTATTGATTATTATCTGTATATGGATAAAGTTATTAATACCTGGATATAACTATGTTATAATGGTGATAATATGGCTGGTAAAGTTAGTAAGGAGGCAGTGCTTAATGCGCTCAGGACTGTATATGATCCGGAGATTCCCTTTAATGTCGTTGACTTGGGACTAGTTTATGATGTCAAGGTCGATGATGGAAATGTACGTGTGAAGATGACTATGACTTTCCCTGGATGTCCCTTGGCGTCAATGATAGTTATGCAGGCTGAAGAGGCTATTAAAAAGATAGATGGTGTAAAGGATGTTAAAGTAGAATTAGTTTGGGATCCTCCTTGGACACCCGACAGGATTTCTCCAGAGCTACGTGAAGAGCTCGGCTTGTAGTTTTATATTACTGAAATATATTTCGATGTAGATTTATCTTATTTTTGTAGTTCTGGAGGAAGATGCTTTATCAATTAGACTTAAACGTACTTACTTTACTTATAATTTATTTAGTAGGGGGTTAGTTAAGCTATATGTTGATAGGGTGTGTATCTATGGATGATGATATTGAAT
>JALTTZ010000127.1 GCA_027047855.1 Nitrososphaeria archaeon | reverse complement strand
CCATAAAAAACTCTTTTATAGCATACACCTTGATTCTTAACACTCTTTTTAGTCCAATGACATATCTCAACTGTCGAATGATTATATACTCCATAATGCGCATTCAGTAATTGATTAACGATCCTCTCTGGAATCTTAATCACTTTACTTGTTGACATGCCATATATATTATATTGACACTATTTAAAAAAGTTAGAGAGGGGTGTTAAAGCATATCAATACATAAACAAATAAGAAAAATTATTTTAATAGCATATTTTTATAATTGAAGACTAATAGAGGTGTAGACTGAGATTGCAGGAAGATGAGAGACTTCGCTATAAACCTATACCTTTAACTGAAATATTAACAAATCTAAAGAACCTATCACAGATAATTATGAGCCTTGCATACTGCAGCATATTCTTCAATGATGAAACGTTATATAAGGAAATGGAGGAGCTGGATGAAAAAATAGACTACTTAAAAAGTCTTTTAATAATGCAGGCATCCTTGGCTACTAGGGATGGGGAAGATGCCGAGAAGATGATATCAGTTTTTGACATGGCCGCATCAGTAGATAAAATTAGTGAAATCAGCCTTGATATAGCTAAGCTGGCCTACGAACATATCTCAATAGACATTGGAGATTATCTATTCATAAATAGTGCCACAAACTTCATCTATGTAATACAGGTGCACAGTAAAAGTCCATTCATAGGTAAAACGATAGACGAGCTATATGACCTAGTAGGCCAGATATTTGATATAGTCGCTGTAAAACGGAATAAGAAATTTATTATATCACCATCGGAAGACTTTACAGTAGAAGATGGTGACAAGCTTTATATAAAGGGATTTACAGAGGCAATAAGGAAAATTCTTGAACTCCATGGAATAAAAATCGAGGTTGGTAAGCTAAAACTGAATAGGGAGGTATTAGAGAACATTATATATCTTAAAAACCTTAGTGAGTTTATGGTAGATATAGCATATGGAACTCTATTTACAGCTTCTAAAGAGTTAGCTTTCGAACTTGAATCAATGGAGGAAACGGTAGATGAAATAACTGAACAGTTAAAACTTAATGTGATAAAAGATCCAGCCTTAAAAGAAACTGAAAAACTTGCTTTAATAGAGTTTATAAATTCATGTGAATACATAGCTGATGCCGCAGTAGATATGACATACAGTCTCAGAAAGGATGTTAAGCCGCACCCTATTATAGAGAGGATCCTTGAACTAACCGATGAAAGATATGCTGTTATAAAGATTGGGGATGAATATGGAGACAAGGATATTATTGAATTGGATGTTAAAAAATTTGGAGTAGATGTATTGGCTTTAAAAAGAGGTGGATACTGGTACCTAAATCCTCCAATAAAAGGATGGAAACTTAGAAAAGGGGATGAGCTGATCATACAATATTATAAAGAGGCAGAGGATGAGGTGAGTAGTTTAATACATCAAGATTAAAACATAGACTTCTACGCCTTTTTAACCTTGAGAATAACGCCCTCTATATCAACTATCACTACACTTTCACCAACTTCTATAATTTCGTCAGATGTGGCACTCCATAAGTCGGATTCAACTAAAACCACTCCAAGCTTTCCAGGCTCTATCCTCTCTTTAACAACTCCCTTCTTACCTATTAAAGTATCTACATCCAACGGACTCTTACCTCTCATAACAACCTCTCGAATCTTATGGAGATAAAACCCAAGAAACCCAACAACTATAACGATTATGACTAGACCACCGATAACGAACAATCTATAGTTAAAGGTCCAGATAAAATGTTCAGCTCTATATAACATAACAATTCCAATCACAGTCAAGAGGGCACCCGCTACGGCAAATTCTCCCTCTCCAATCCACGTCTCCATAATTATTGCAGTAATTCCCAAGACAAGCAATATCAACGCAGTAGCATCAGCCCCTATATAACCTAATCCGAGAAAAGATAATATCAAAATAGACACTGCAGCTAGAAAACCTACATAGGTTGGGTGAATCAACTCAATTAATATTAGAAGACCGGCGATATTAAGTAATATGCCAGCTATCAAAGGATTGGAGAAAAAGGAAAGGACCTCACTCCTAACATCTTTATCTACTCTTTGAATTTCATAATCTCCGAGATCTAGTTTAGATAATAGATCGTTTAAATCATTAGCGACTAAATCAGCTATACCCAGTTGTACGGCGTCAGACGCCGTATAATCCATGTTCTCAGTAACCATCGCAACAGCTGCTTCAACATTTCTATTCCGAAGTTCGGCTAAACCAGCCATCCACTCAGCCATAGCAT
>JALTTZ010000126.1 GCA_027047855.1 Nitrososphaeria archaeon | reverse complement strand
CACCTCATCCAATATACACATATTCAATACCCTAACCCTAAGACCCAAACTCGATAGAAGTGGGTTAGAGAAGCCCCCCTCATCCAAAATAATTAGCCTCCCACCCCCTCTAACAAACTCGATATACCGTGAAAAATTCCCAGCACCATTCGCCAAAAGTAGAACGACAGTATCGAACCCCTCTAGAGAATCCCCTCCAAAAAGAATCTGGGGAGCATAAAGCTCCCTAAACTTAGATAAACCAGATAAACCAGGGTTATACGGACTATACATCATGTTCGAGGGAACATAAATAATAAGTGAAATAGAGAGCATGACGATTATGAAGACCACCAACAGAACGACTATTTTAGCCGAGTTCATCCCTAATCCTCCTCACCAACCTCCTAACCAGAGACTCATCCACAGCCTCCCGCGAATACAGATCCCTCTCAACAAGCAATGTAAGCTCCTCGAACATAGAGGAAACTTCACCAAAAAGCCGTCCCCGAACCCTAGCTAGATACTCCCTAAGAGTCTCATGGGCCAACGCACTGCTAAACACCCTAGAAAACCTTTCCACAAACCCCCAGTAAATAGCAGCGACCCTAGATTTCACGATACCAGCAACAACCAACTCCCTAAACTTAGATGCACCCTCATGACCCCTAGACGCCCTCCCCCTCAAACGCCTAAGCCCAGACTCAATGCTCCTAAGCACCACCCCCCTCTCAAAAGTGACATCCACATAAATACCGAGTAGACCGATTAAGGCAAAACCCAACAACCCAACCAAATTGACCTCAACAACCTCAACCTCAACCACATAAGGATCATAATAAGGATCATCAGGCCCCACAACCAGCCTTAAACGCTCCACCGAGACAAGTAGAGGGGGCGGGAGATAGATATCCATATCAAAGGAACTATTGAGTACCCCCTCCCAAACCAACCTATCCCCCAAATATATCCATAGATAATTTACTAGGGCCCCCCCATCCCCAACATTCCCCGAAACCTTAAAAGACTCCACAGGCCACACATAACTTGAGGAATAAGTCAAGTCGGCCTCCACAGGCCTCCCCAACACATCCAGAGAGACACTATACCTATAGCCAGTATACATAGCTACTGGATCAACCTCAAACACCAATGTATGCATCCCCTTACTGATATTCGAAGAAGGTATAACCAGCCTATTAGAGCCAGGAAAAATCTGTGAAACACCATATTCAACTCCATCAATCATGAGAGTCAAATTAGTCGCATACTCAATATACGAATAAATACTTATCTCGAGATCCTCTCCATAGCGATGGGTTCGAGGAACCCTTATATCCAGATTAGGCCTCACACCCACAATATCCATCTGGAAAACAGCCGTATCCAAAACCCGACGGACGCCACCCACATATCCATACAAAGTCACGAGACAATATGCATGGAGAGGCTCCTCACCAGAGAGGGTAACCCCAAGTCTAGCAAGATCACGAGTAGAGGGTATCGGCAGACCCAAGACAAGGCTGCTTGAATTACCCATAGGAAATATGTATTTAGCCAAGGTCCTCCAACCAACACCCAAAGAAACCACAATAGAAATGTTCTCGGGTCTACTCTCATTCAACCAGGTAACCGAGACTCTAACGGACGCCATCTCCCCAGCCAATATCGAGTCAGGCACCGTGACCAACTCGAGATCAACGACACCTAACCCATGAAAAGCCTGGAAATCCCTTAAGGTATCGGCAGCCTCCACAACAAAGTTATCAACGAAACCGAGGAAGTCCTCAACCTCACCCTCCAATAAACTCCTATAATACGTTTTATCCTCGGGCCGAACATACTTAAGGAGCGTATCCACATACTCCCTAAGGCGATCCTCGATATTCAGCCTAAGACCATATAGATTTAAAAGCTCAGCCCTTACCCGATCCACAATACCCGGGCTCGGCGACTCCGAGAGATTACGCAACAAACCATCCACAACACTAATTGTCGAGATAAGCTCCTTCAAATCACGATAGACACTCCTATGAAGATAGGTTAAATCGGTGGGCAGAGAGGTGTTTACAAGCTGGTCAATGAGGTTTAAGGCGCCCCCAGGCTTCCCCGACTCAGCAAGCTCCACAACCTTAATAAATATCTCCGAGAGGATTGCGCCATCCACCTCATCCCCATCCATCCCAGAAATCAATGGAGGGTAATAGAGACTCAACAACAGCAGCGGCACCAAAATAACGATTAGAATCTTGGTCCTCAAATCCCAAATCCCCCCGGAAAGAGGATCTCATAAACCCTGAACGCCACAATCACACTAAAAATCAAGAACAAAAGTATATTTAGAAGAGTTACAGGACGCTCCCCCCTATCACCCACCGGATCCACAATCGAGAAGAAGATGTAGTAGAGGAGTATGGTCATAGATATATATACATCGGGTCTAGACTCACCCAGGAGAATAAAAACTATATAGGTGAATGCACTCGAGAACACGAAACCCAATGCAAATATGTCTATGCGCCTCATCCAACCACCCTAAACTCAGCCCTATACTCACTACCCTCCAAAACCCTCCGAATAAACTGTAACCCCTTACCCATCACCCCCGAGAGAGTGGTTATGACCATAGTATCAATCGGATTCAAAGGAGACAACTCACCTCCCAAAAGCCTCGTATCCAAACCAATTAGCCTGACACTCAAGGTCTCACCCCCACCACCCAACTCAATAGCACTACAGAGACCATACTCACCCACCAGCCACTCCCTAACTCTAGACTCAACCTCATACAAAGACGCTGCCACACCCCCCTCAAACACATCATTCAGTGGAATGAGGAGAACCGGTTCACCACCAACCACATTCAACCCTGGAGACAAATCCCTAATACTCGAGGGAGGAGCAGCCGATAGAACCAAATATATCCTCCCCCCATCCACATAAGTTGATGGGAGAATATTCGAGAGCCTAAGATCCTCCAACAACAAGGAAGCAAATCTAGATACATCCCTCGAATAATCAATCAAGAGACTGGTCGTCGGCTCTACATATGAATAACCAAGAACGAGGAGAACCAGACCGACCAAGATTATTGAGGAAGAAACCCCAAGGAGCTGAGGAGAGCCGACTAAATAGGAATATACAGCAAGCAAAGCACCGAAAACAATGACGTTTATACCTAGCAATACATACTTAATATCCAAGGCCCAAAAACCACCCCACCACAATACGTAAATACTGATCCAATAAAAAGAGGTAATAGCGAGAAACCCTACTCAAGAAACCACGCACAAGATTAACAGCCAAGACATAAATAATGAATAGGGGAGCCACAACAAGATACATCAAAATAATTGGCGCCAAAGAGAGAGGTATATCGATAAGCTCCATAGAGGAGGCGCCTTCAAACCACAAATAATCGATCAAAGGAGTAACAACATAGAACATATAACTGCCCAGATCAAGGTAACCCACCAACCCGAACACAACAAACAAACTAATCATATAGAGCCAACCGGGTTCAGGGACCTCACCCAACTCATTCCCAAAGAGAAGTATAAGTAATATAGCGAAGGAGGGATAGAAAACACCCAAATCAATCAGCCCCGTAAGGAAAGTAGATAGTATGTAGGTAATGGAGAAAGCAAGAGGAAGAATCCAAACCGGCTTAGAGAGAATCCCCCACCTACTCCTCCCCAAAAAATAGATGTTAAGAAGAATGAGAAGAAAGAGGAGGGAAGATGCTAGGAGATAGGGCTCAGACAAATACATAAGGGACAATAAATATGGAATTAGGAGAAGCTTGGAAAAAACATCCACCCTGTTCACTCCTTAGGCACCCTAACATTACTCAGGGCATCATGCACAACCTCCAAGACATCCTCCTCCGTAGCTTCCGGCCTAGGTAAAACCCTATGAGCCACAACAGCCTCAAAAACCTCCTTAACATCATCGGGAATAACGTAGTCACGCCCCTCCATCAAAGCCACGACCCGTGCAATCCTATACAATCCAATAGAGGGCCTATGCCCCACACCCGCAACAACATCATCCCGGCCGCGCACATAACCCAATAAATCAACAATATACTTACTAATCCTAGCATCCACATGAACATTGTCACGTATAAACTGAATCACTTGATTAACGGTCTCAACATCGGTCACTGGCTCCAGATAAGCAGCATCAAGAACATCACTCCTACTCACGATCTCAAACTCCTCCTCAGGCGAACTATACCCACTCCTAATACGGACACTGAACCGGTCAACCAATGTAGGCGTAATCGGAAAAGTGCCTGGACCCAAAGCCGCCGGGATCTGTGTCGCGATAACCATAAACGGCCTAGACAATGGATAGGTAACCCCATCAACCGTGACTTGGCCCTCCTGCATAGCCTCCAACAAGGCCGCCTGACTTCTTGTAGGCGCCCTATTCAACTCATCAAAAAACAGTATATTCGCAAAGATAGGGCCCCGAATAAACCTGCTACTCCCATCCAAACTATAAATATGAAACCCCATAATATCACTAGGCAAGATATCCGGATTACCCTGAATCCTCCGAAACTCACCCCGAATACTACGCGCAATACTCTTCGCCATCAAAGTCTTCGCAATACCCGGAGGTCCCTCAACCAAGACATGACCCCCACTCAACAACGCAGCCAAAACAAGCTTAATCTCAGCCTCCTTACCCACCACAACCCTACGCACATTAGCCAGAATATCCTGAACAACACCGTATGCTGCATCAAAATCCAATCACAACACCCCACAACCCAAAAAATATAAACAAACCCCAATCAAATAAGAAAAAACACAAGGATAATTATATTTTAAAGAGAAATAACGACGTTAAGTAAAAAAGACCAAAGAAAGGATACAACACTAAATTAATTCCATAACAGCATCTATTTTTAATTGGGTGCCCAGATTTGGAGATCAAGATAGACTCAGTAAAGAAATATATAGACCAGCTGTTTAATGAGGAAGCGGAATTCATCGAGATAAGAATCCTTGGAAAAGCGGAGGAGAAAGAGGAAATAAAGGGATATGGATATGGAACACCCCTATTAATAACAGTCAAGAGTGAAAAAGGAATCAAGCGATATATATTAAGCACAGTTAGACCAGGCCAATTCGGCCATGAATACATGTCCGACAGAGCGGCGATACTAATATGGAACCACAAAGCATTCAATAAGCTCAAAAACCATGTTAAATCAGTAGACCTAGGAGTATTCCTCGAGAATGGAGAGTTGAGGTCAATAGACAACCCCATAGAATTCTTCCAATTAGTGGAGTATGTAGAGGGAAGAGAATATTTCCACGACTTGAACCGGATAGCCAAAACAGAGGAAGTAACCGACAAAGACATTAGGAGAGCCGAGAGCCTAGCGGCATATATCGCAGAGATACATCGAGTAAAGAAGGAGGACTACCAGCTATACAGGAGGAGGATAAGAGAACTGATTGGGCACGGGGAGGCCATAATGGGCCTTATCGACTCATACAGAGGAGATGAAGACTTCCTAGAGAAGGATGAGCTGAAGAAGATCGAGTTGAAATGCGTGGATTGGAGATGGAAGATAAGAGACAAGGGATATAGATTAAGCCAGGTCCACGGCGACTACCACCCATGGAACATACTGTTTACGGGGGAGACCGAATTCGTGGTCCTCGATAGGAGCCGTGGAGAATGGGGTGAACCAGCAGACGACGTGGCGGCATTAACCATCAACTACCTCTTCTTCAGCCTACTGAAACACGGTGAACTGCGGAACACATACCTAGCTCTCTGGAACAAATTCATAGAGACATACCTAGACTTAACGGGAGATGAGGAGTTGTTCAGGGTTATACAGCCCTTCTATGCATGGAGAGGCTTGGTGGTTGCCAGCCCCATATGGTATCCCAACCTAGCATACAAGACCCGAAGAAAGATATTCAACTTCATACACAACATACTTGAGACCGAGGAGATAGACCATAGGAACATCCACCAATACTTCAAGTGAAAGGAAGATGAAAGCCTTCGCCCTCTGGCTCACCGGGATACCCTCCTCCGGCAAGAGCACCCTAGCCAAGGCAGTCGCCAAGAAACTTAGGGCACAGGGCCTCAGGGTAGTCATACTCGAGTCGGATGAACTAAGGAGGCTCTTGACCCCCGAGTCACGATACACCGAGGAGGAGAGGGACTTCTTCTATAGAGCGATGGCCGTCATAGGGAAGTTCCTAGTGGAGAACGGTGTGACAGTCATATTCGACGCTACCGCCCACAAAAGAATATACAGGGAATACACCCGGAAACTCATAAAAAACTTCCTAGAGATATATGTCTATGCCCCACTGGAGGTCTGCATGGAGCGGGATGTCAAGGGACTATATAAAAAGGCCCTAAAAGGCGAGATAAAGACCTTACCAGGGCTCCAAGTGAAATATGAAGAGCCCACAAACCCAGACCTCACAATAGAGACACACAAACAATCGATTGAGGAAGCAGTAAATAAGATACTCAAGAAGATTGAACAGACATACCTAGGCGAGTAGAGAGATATACCCCCACCAGCCAAAAACAGAAAGAAAAAGATATAGAAGAAGAGATAAAGAGCTATTTCCTACGCCACATTAAAACAAAGCCTAGGCCCCCGGCCAAGACACCCACAAAGAGAATAACAAGGAATATAGTTATGGGAAGCGGCAATGAACCCAGAATATTTTCATGAACCTGAAAAGCATCCCAACCCCATCCACCAACCTCGGGCGGCAGCATCGCGGCTCCACCCACATATCCTCCCCATATCATCAGCCAAGTAGCACCAATAACACCAATATTCATAAATATCAAATGTATCCAAGCCAAGATATTCGCGAAACCCTCATATACCCTACCCAAAACATTTTCAATATAATAGTAGAATAGAGCCGTTAGAGCAACACCCAAAACACCCACCGTCAAGTAGCCAAAGTATCCAACCACAAACCAGGTGCCCGCACCCCCAGCAGCAATAACCCTAGAGAAAGCGGGGACCAAGAATCCAGCCGCCTGACCCAAAACAAAATAACTGGTGAGTATAGTGGCCAATAAGCCCTGCACAATAGCCGCCCAAATAAACTTCTCTGTCCACCTACTCATACAATCCACCAAAATAC
>JALTTZ010000125.1 GCA_027047855.1 Nitrososphaeria archaeon | reverse complement strand
CCTATTAGCATAGTCTTAACTAAAAGGTGAATTATGCAAAATTCATATAGCAGATTTATGAAATTATGCTTATTACAGATTATGTTTACCTTAAAACTGTTTAAGTTATATAATCGCAGGCTGGTAAGGACGATAAGCATTATGGTTGTGGTAGTTATTGTTATGTTCTTACTCCTTGCACCCAATATCGTCACCCAAGCTTTGAGCAGTCAGTTCTATAGAAGGATTCTGAGTAGAGTGGAGACACATTATCAGTTGATGGGGCAAGTCAATATAAATAGGATTGATCAGCTGGAAAATTTTGTAATTAATGCTACGACTGAGGATAGGCATTTATATCTCCTTTTAGGCATTGATATCAGTCTATTTTATAACAATGATATGACGGAATACATTGCATATACTGCTTATCCTAATTATATTGATGTGCTTCCCATAGTCGCTAGGTCGGTAAGCGGAAGAGTGTTGCGTGATAGGCATGAGGTTATGATAGGTTTTCCCCAAGTTAATGTTGATGTAGGTTCTGTAGTGGGAATAGGTGTGCCGGGTGGGGATAGCCCTCTATTTAATGTTACTGTGGTGGGAACATATGAGGTGAAGGGCATCCAGTATGTTAATTTTAGTCAGTTTGGTGTTGAGAGTGGTGAACGTAGTTCAGGTCCACAAATATTTATTCATCCTGACCTCTTTTCCAAATTAGTTTCGAACTTCAACTACTCGGAAATTACTTATCGGTTAGTAGTTGTTTATAGTAAGGGTTTTTTCTCTAATATTGATATTCAGAGCATGGTCAATAAACTGGAGGAGTCTAATAAGGAGGTTAAATCATATGTTTCTGGAATTGCTAGTATCGAGTTAGAGTCAAATAATCTGCTGTCAGAACTGATGATATATTCTTTCATCAGAAACTTTGTGAATATAGGGATATATATTAATGCTATTCCTTTCTTTATAGGTATCTGGTACCTCCTCTCGATAAATATTGACCTTATGGTTAGTGATTATAGGCGTGAGATAGCTATCTTAAGGGCCAGAGGAATTCCGAGCAAGAGACTATTTAATGCGTTAGTCATGTTTATCATTCTAATATCCAGTGCAGCTATAGCTCTTGGAATACTCTCTACGCCATTATGGGTTCCTTTGGTGTTTACTACTCTCGATATTTCCCCTAGCACTGGATACTTTGATGTTATTGATATCAATAGTTCTATTATTGCCGCCTCAGTCGTTATTGCTATCATTATTCTGACCATATGGAGAAAGAAACATTTATTCAGTGAGATTACCCCGGCAGAGGCTATGCATAAGTTCGAAGAGTCTATAGAGGACTATGGGGATAGACAAATATCCAAGGCTACAATAGCTATGTTATTGCTGGGCACGATAAAGATGATCGAGTGGATATTTAATATAAATGTTTTTGATTTAGTGCGTGCCGAGGGTGATATATTCCTCTTTATAATTGTTGGTTTGTATTCTATGGTTAGTGGTTTCCTGAATATCTTCGCCCCCCTGTTTTTCATATACTCTATTATACAAATAATCACTTACTCGGAAAGGGTTGTTAAATTACTGAGTAAATTGTCTGCGTTTTTTGTTAGTAGTAGGTTCAGGAGGGTTCTTGTAAACTATATAGCTAGAAGTCCTAGGTGGGTAAGTAAAGGAGCTTTTATTTCTAGCTTGATGATTGCCTTGATGATATTTAGTATAATCTACTCTGTTAGGGCGGTAAGCTTTTATAGCGATTATAGTAGGATAAGGAATAGCCCTGATCTGGTTTTTCCTGTTTATGGTGATGCTTCAAATTTTGACAATCTAGTTAGTAACATAGGGAAGTCCATATCAACCGTTGATGGGGTTAAGTCTTGGGCAGTATGTATAGTCATTGAGGTGGATCGGGTTTATTACAATGGTAGGGAGTCTTTCCTCCCTCTACATTATATCCTGGTTGCTCGTGACGCCGATGAGTTGATTAACGTAATTAACGTAGGAGGAAGTTGGAATTACTATGGTAATGATGATTTGGTAGAGGCATTGAAACATGGATTAGTAATTAGTTATGAGGGATATAAAGAGTTGGTTGATACTTTTGATTACTCGATGGGAGATCGGCTTAGGCTGTTTCTGGGACCTCCTGTTAATGTACCTGTGGAGGAAGAAGTGCCTGTTGGATCCGAGTATATTGATATTCCAGTTACTGGAGCATTACATGTTTTGCCTAGCCGGTTTGATGCAATAACTACGTCATCGGCTCTCGAAAATTTAGGATACAATTTGAGCTCCATTAGATGGAAGAGCTTTGTTTTGATTGTAGATGTGGCGGAAGGGTATGACTTGGATGAAGTTAGTAGGAATTTAGTCGGGGCCTTGGGTAGCTTCCCTCTGGGCCAGTTTGGCGGTGGATTAGCTACTCCCATGGTTTTTGGTGAAGATTTTCAAATAATTTCTTCATACAGTTACCATATATATTCGATATTGGGTATTGTTGCTGCTTTATCAACCATAATTATTTTGACTTTGCAGCACATCAAGGTTTCTTTCAGAGATATGGTGTTGCTTAGGGCTAGGGGAGTCGATTCCGGAGATGTCGTTAGATTCATGTATGCCACCTCGATCTACATTCTGTTGTTCAGTATATTATTAGGTGTTGTTACGGGATTTGTGTCTGGTTATGGGGTTAGCCAGATGAATATAGCTAGTTTGGCTGGTGGTACCTTATTCTATCCTGTGTTAATTGATTTTAGTGGTGTTCTTGCTATTTTGGTTGTGGTGTTCTTGTATTTGTTTACACCCATACCCGTGATATATTGGTATGGACGGATGAATGTCGGTGAGGTGTTGAGGCGTGTCGAGTGATCCATATATATCTATTGTTGATGTTGTTAAGGTTTATGAGACTGCTACGGGCGGTGTTACTGCGCTTAGAGGTGTATCCTTCACTGTGGCTAAGGGAGAATTGGTTGTTATCATGGGCCCCTCAGGCTCTGGAAAAACAACTTTGTTGAGTATTTTGGGTGGGTTGGATAGGCCGAGTGCTGGTGAAGTTTATGTGGGGGGATATGCTCTACATAAGATGAGTAGTAAACAGCTAGACAAGTTTCGTAGAAGTACCATAGGTTTTGTCTTTCAATTTCTGAATCTTATCCCAAAGTTGACTGCCTACGAAAATATTGAGATTCCTATGGTGGCCCGTGGAGTAAAGGATGGGCGGGAGAGGATTTTAAAGATAGCTAGTGAGCTTGATATAATTGATAAGTTGGGGAGGCTTGTGGAGGAGCTTAGTGGAGGTGAGCAGCAGAGAGTGGCTATTGCCGCTGCTGTTGCTGCAGATCCACCTATTATTATAGCTGATGAGCCTACCGCGGAGCTTGATGGAGAGACAATAGAGAAGGTTATGGATTTTTTCCTTGGGTTAAAAGAGGAGGGTAAAACCATAATAGTTGCCACCCATGATCCTAGGGTCAGTCGAAAGGCAGACAGGATTATATTGATTGAGGATGGTTTGATCAAGGGGGTGTATTCAGGTGGTGAGCTTGTATCATCAGGGGTCGCTATTAAGAGTTATAGGGATTATGTTAGGAACAGGCTTGTGGAGATTGAGGATGAGATTAGACTATTAGGTGAGCGATTTAAGAAGGGTGAGCTGTCCATAGATGAGTTTATTAATAAATATAACCGTCTGAGAGAGATTAAGGCTTTCTTGGAGGATGAATTAAAGTTTGGATAGTTCCCTATCAATCAGTCTAAGTGCGTTCGATGAAGTATCTCTAATAGAGATTTCTGCATATTCTGTAATTCCAGTCTCCTCCGGATTTATCTCTATTATCTTAGCTCCCCTTCTCCACCCCTCAATTGGTATAGCGGCCGCAGGGTATACGAGTGCACTTGTACCTATTGATAATATTAAGTCTGATCTAGCTGCTATATTGAATGCTCTAGCCAGTATATTTGGATCTAGTGGTTCACCGAACCATACCACATCTGGCCTCATTATTTCTCCGCAGACTTTGCATCTTGGTACTCCAGGGCTTAGTTCCTTGTATATTTCTTCTGTATAGTCACATTCAACGCATCTTATTCTGAGTATGTTTCCATGTAATTCTATTACGTTTTTTGTTCCAGCGGCTTGATGAAGGTTATCGACATTTTGGGTGATTACATATTTGATTAACCCTTTTTTCTCCCATTTTGCAAGTATCTTATGCCCTATATTTGGTCTGGCTTTCAATATTGAGTTTATTCTTAGTCTATACCATTCCCATACGAAGAATGGGTCCCTCCTAAATGCCTCGGGTGTGGCCACCTTAGCTGGGTCGATTTTCCTCCATACCCCGTCAATGCCCCGGAATGTCGGTATCCCACTATCTACCGATATTCCAGACCCCGTGAATACGATTGCATGACTTGCATTTTTGATCAATTTCGCTGCTCTTACATAATCATTAGGTTCGCTACTCATTTTCTTCATCTCCTATATATAGATCTGGTTTATACTCTTCTATGTAGACTTCTTCCATGACCTCGAGCTTATCGGCTATTTCTGAATATAGTTCATGTAAAACTTCAAGATAATTAAGAATACCCTCCTCTATTTTTCTCAGTCTATCCTCCAACAGTCTTGTTCTTTCTTCAGATACCATCTCCTGGTATCTTTCTATGAGGTATTGGTATACTAGTCTTCCTTTCTCGGAGGGAATTAACCACTTTAGTCCTTTGCTTTCAAACACATATCTTCTTTGGAGGAGAGTACTAACTATTTTTGCATAGGTACTGGGCCTCCCAATATCTTTTTCTTTCATAAGCCTAATAATGTCTCCTTGGGTATATCCATATGTGGTTGGTTTCTCCCTGAGTGTTATTGATGTGGCTTCTGTTTGTATTTCATTGGATATAGGTGTTTTTAGGTCTATAACTCTATTTATGAGGTTAAATCCTTCCTTAATTATCTGGATTACTCTGTCTTCTTCGTGGATTCTCTTGTTTCTCAGTATGACTGCTATTCTTTGTTTTTTGACCCTCGCTGGAGTCATTTGGCTAGCTATAAATCTCCTGAATATCATTGAGTAAAGCTTTATATGATTCTTCGTGAGTGGGGCATAAAGTATTAGATCTCCTTGGTTGACTAGTTCGATTAGTGTGTCTGCGTCGATGGGCTTGGTTGGCCTTATACATTCGTGTGCTCCCTCCTGCCCCCATCTCCTCGGTTTGAATACTTCCTCGGGGTGGGGTAGCTTTGAAGTAAGATACTCTTTTGCCACCTGCATGCCTTTATCCGATACTCTTGTCGAGTCTGTTCTATGATATGTTATGAGACCCATCTCGAATAGATCTTGGGCTATACGCATAGTTTCACTTGCCCCTAATTTTAAGAATCTGCTGCTGTCTGATAGTAGTGCATCGGTTGTGTAGGGTGGAGGGGGATTCACATCTTCTTCGTATTCGGCCTCAGGCCTTATAGTGAATTTTTCTTTGTCCGTGATTTCTCCAATAGTCTCCCTCTCGATTTCGATAAATATTCCGTGGGGTAGTCTTATCTCATATATTTGTTTTACACTCTTTTCAACCTGTTCCCATCTCTCGATTATCCATCCCAAGACGGGTGTCTGGACTCTTCCTGCACTCCACTCCCCTTTTCTCCATTTATACCATTTCCTGTCCCCTATTATCTTTTTCAGTTCTGTTCTCAGCTTCCCTGAGAGGAGGAATCCTATCCATCGATCCTCTACCCTCCTCACTATCTGTGCCTCCACATACTCTTTTATAAATTCTCTAGGTTCCTCTAGAGCCTTAATTATAGCTTTCTTGGTTATCTCATGGAACTCTAATCTTCTTATCCTTTTTGTATATGGTCGAATCAGTATGGCGATGTCCCATCCTATTTTCTCACCTTCTACGTCTGGGTCGGTGGCTATAAGGACTTCATCAACCTCTGTTGCTAAATCTTGTATGAAGTTGACTCTGGTTATGGAGTCGTAAATTCTGTTTGAGCCACATTTCGGACAGTTACCGTGGTCCGATGTAAATTGGTGTCCACAGTCCAAACATCTCTTGATCGAGTTGTATAATGGTATGAACTTACCGTTTTTTACATAAACGCCATACAAGAGACCGTTTTCCATCTCAATTTTTCTGGGTAGTGTAACCAAGTCATATACATGGCCTCCGCTGGCTGTAATCATGAGTATGATGTTTCCTATGGATACTTCATAGACCATATTTCTATCCCTCTTTCTGATGGTTGGTTTACCGAAGAATCCAGCGATTGTCCGAGCCTTATTTGGGGACTCAACGACCATTAGTTTTGTCTTTACAGGATCTTTAAATTCAGCGGTAATTTTACCAGCTTTGACTAACCTAACCTTCTCTCTATCCCTATCTACCTCTTTAAGTATCTTGTCGATATTGACTTCATCATAACTATTCCACTCACCGTCTTCAACGATCCACTTCATTCTCATAATTAGCCCGTCTAGAAGCTTTTTATGATCTACTACTGTTACCGACAATCCTTTTGTAATACCCCCTGCGTATAGTCTGCTGGTTCTACCGCTCGCTTGAATATACGTCATTACGTCTGGTATCAATATATAGAATTTATCACCCTCGACTATTACGTCCACATGCCTCAATTTTTCTATTTTTTGGTAGGCATCCGGTCTGTTTAAACAATTGTAGATGTAATCCCTTATCTCAATTATCTTTTTCTCAAATTTTGTAGTAGGTTCTCTCTCTCCACGCAGCACTTCCGTTATTTGGATCAATCTTCCATAGCTCGCTCTCTGCATTAATCTGTTTAGTATTCTTAGATATGTCTCAATCTTCTCTGAGTCCCCCAGCCCTGCCTCTTTAAGTATTGGAAGTATCCTGGCCATATGGAGTGGTGTTGGGGCCTCGAGGTCAGTGCTGAATTTGAATCTCGGCACTCCCACGAATACAGCATATCTTATCTTTTCTGGTATATCTATTCCCCTAACCATTACTCCGTAGTATATCGCTATGCCCACCAGAACATCGATCTCGTCTTCCATAAATTTCTTTAGTCCACTCTTATCTTCAGCCGTGACTACGCTAGCCTTTATCCCCTCCTCATTTAATTTTTCTGCCAATCTATGGGCATATTCCACTCCTTTATCGACCGGTATATATATTAAA
>JALTTZ010000124.1 GCA_027047855.1 Nitrososphaeria archaeon | reverse complement strand
ATGTATAATCAAAATACATAAATATAAGCCCAAAGAAAGAAAAATATTTTAATTTTAAGATAAAATCCCTTTATGTGAGGTGAGTGTAACGTCATCGTCTCTAAACGAACTAGTCTTTAGATCCTATATCGTAATGTGGATAGAGACCTTAATTAAATATATACAACAATTGGAAAAGAATGACGTAGATGGAGCTTGGGAAAAACTCGCAAAAATTGAGTGGAAAGAAGGCCGCTCATGGATAAAAGAAAATCTAAGTAGGGTAGGCCTTAAAGGGGATGATGCCCTTGCAAGTGTAGAATTAGTTAGACTAGGGCTCCAGACACTATCACCCGGACTATACTCAAAAAAAGAATTCAACGTTATCGAAGCTACTCCGGAAAAAGCTGTGATCGAGACCACTGCCTGGTGCCCCTTAATAGATGCAGCAAAAAGATTAAAAATAGATCCCAGAATACCTCTCAACTACATTCTTATACCAAGACTCCAAGGAATATTACAATCAATAAATCCAAAATTAGACATCAAAGTGGGGGAAATAGACAAATCAGGGGCTAGATGGAGGTTAATAATAGAACTCCTAGACTAAAAAATATTTATTTTTCCTCTGTTATTTAGTCGAACAAATATTTTCATGGACAGCAAAATAGGGTTATGACTAACTTGTAGTGCCTAGTTGGTGACCAACCATGATACATGAACGAGACAACAGCAAATACCTTGTAATAATAGCGATCCTAATTATATTAGTAGGTTATGTATCCACTTATACCTACCGATTGTATATCGAGAACAACAACCTAAAGAATAGACTAGCTGAAATAGAAAATAGAGTAAATGTTTTAGAGCAGCAGCTCTCCTACTATAGAACGATATCTGGTTATTTAACAAATCCATCAGGAGAGAAAAACCTAAGTTCCGGGGGTTTCCTAGAGTTTCACGCTGTGGCTGTAGGTCAGAATAATTCCGGCTACTTCGGGGTAGTTCTCAACTTTACCATAGCGATTGTCCCGGGAGGAGGGAGAGTATTGATAAATACACAGCCCAAGATAGGTATAGACCTCCAAACTAGCCTTCAAATAGCCAAGTTGGTCGCCGAGAAATATACCTCAAAGAATCTTAGCAACTATGATATAATATTGAGTATCCAAGCCCCTATGAAGATCGATGTAGTCGATGGACCAAGTGCAGGAGCTGCGATAACATCCACAATAATTTCATTAATACTGAATAAAACACTAAACCAGTCCATTTATATGACTGGCACGATCAATCCTGATGGGAGCATAGGAAAGGTAGGTGGTATCCTAGAAAAAGCATTGGCCGCTGCCGAAAACGGAGGAAAATTATTTATAGTGCCTAAAGGCCAGAAAACTATCGAAGTCTATGTACCTATTAAGAGGGAAGTTCTCCCAGGGTTCTATATAATAACTTATGAAGCGAGACTTGTAGATGTACAAGAGTACATCAAAAATAAGGGATATGATATGAAGGTAGTCGAGGCTTCGAGTATAGACGAAGTATTAAAATATCTTTGGAATACTAATACCTAAATATGGAAACGCCAAACTTCATCGAAATTATCTTGGACCATGATAAATATTCGGATGAGATAGACTATCTAAAGAAGAATATATCAATATTATTTAATCCACCAGTAGAGAAGGAATGCCATCATGACATGATAAGAGGATTTCCAAACATCCCACCCCAACCATGTCAAGAATACATAGACCTTGAAAAACTGAGGAATATAAGTGAGGGAATTCCGTATGCTTTCATTTACCTCGATGAACTCGCATCACTTATGCCCACCGAGTTGTATAAAAAACTTTTAACAGAAGGTTGGAACGAGAGACACGAAGAGTTCGAAGAAAAATTCCTTATTAAATTAACAAGACAATATGGTGATGATCTTGATCTCCATCCCGAAGACTCGCCAAAACAACATATCCTTCTATTCATCCCATCGGATAAATTATTTAAACATGTTTGGGGAAAGTGGGATAGCTGGGTCTGGAGAGAAAAAACCGTTTATGGAGAACCAACCCCGAACGAAAAGGGGTGGGCTGGTGATATAGCTAAAATAGCCGAGAAATTGAACGAAGAGGGGGTGGGATGCATAATCGGGATCGAAAATGACGTAGACATGAGTAAGCTGAATGGATATAGAGACATATTTTACAATCCGATGAACCGGATAGTAAAAATCTCGATAAATATTGGAAAGCCGAAGGTAGGTTATGTTAGAGACCAAAGCATAACAATAACAACCTACCCAATAATTGGAAATATGGCCCTAGATATAAGGAGAGGCGAAGAAAGAATCATAATAGATTTATATAGAGAAATAGGGATAACCCCCCTACTCAGGGCAAGATGGATATTAATGAAAAATCGATTGATACCATCCAAGTTAGAGGGAGGGAACATATTCTACATAGAAACAGACAAAGGTAGATGGCTGTTAACAGGGATAGGCGTAAGAGGTTCCGATTTAGCCACTCTAAGATTCCTTAGGGACATAATGCCAGTCGACGTAAAAGTCGTCGGTATTCCCTTATCGGGATACATAAAGAAATGGAGTGAAACAGGTGCCGTTCACCTAGACGTAGTAATGACATATCTGGGAGAAGTGAATGGCGTCTATTATGCCGTATTAGACCCTATGAGAATCGGGTTCTATTCGGCAATCGAGATTAAGAAAGACTATGAATTAGAAATGCATTCGATTCCCAAACTTTTCAAGGAGATGGGGATTTATATAGATGAGATTCCTGGTAAGGACGGTAGCAAAATAACCATGGCCAACGCATTAAACTTGGGTAGAGGAAAACTATTAGTTGACAAGTTCAATACCACAGTCAACAGGTTCCTCTCACGAGAGTTTGGGGCAGATATAATAGAAATTGATATTCCGCACCTAGAGGCAGGTGGCGGAGGAGTTAGGTGTTCAACCAGGGAATTATGGAAGATACATTAGCTATAATTTTTCCGCTCTCTAATCATAATAAAGTGATGATTTTAATTATGATATGATCAATTTCATTTAATATAAACCTTGACGGAAGCCCATAATGTTATATAGGATGAGCTGAGTGTGCATGGCCAGCCTAATAGATGTGCTAATGAACGAGAGAAGCCTAGCAATAATCATATTCATAACTACCTATGCATATATAGCCCTAGGCAGAAAAGAAAAACAGATTGCAGCACTTGTGGGAGCGACCTTCGTTTGGATACTTGGGATAGTCTCTACAATGGATATGATTAATTACATTGATTTCGAAACACTAGGCCTCTTATTTGGAATGATGGTCATCGTAGGTGCACTCAGAGAATCTGGATTCTTTCGATTCATTGGGCTGGAGACCGCCAGACTTAGCGGATATATACCCAGTAGAATGTTCATTGTAACCACCTTAACGACTGCTTTGTTATCAGCCCTTCTCGCAAACGTCACGGTAGTTATGTTCATGACGGTAATGATTATCGAGATTACTGAGATGCTGAAGATAGACCCTAAGCCATTTATTATCGGCGAGATAATGGCCTCAAATATAGGTGGAGCAGCAACAATAATTGGAGACCCTCCAAACATTATGGTCGCGACTAGGATAAACATGACATTTCTCGACTTCATAAGATACATCGCACCCATATCGATAATAGCATTATTAGCATCTACACTCCTCATTTACATGTATTATAGGAAGACGCTGGATAAGGAGATAATTACCGTAGACTTGCCAGTATCCCCCAGCGAAGTAATAACCGATTTCAAACTCCTATATGTTAGTTATGCAGTCTTTATATTCACCGTGATAATGTTCCTAGTAAAACCCTATATAAACCTCAGTTATTCAGCTATAGCGATCCTAGGCTCATCAATCCTATTATTCCTAGGGGGAGACAAAATGCCCCAAGTACTCGACGATGTGGAATGGAGCACACTACTATTTCTGGGTGGATTATTTATAATCATAGGTGGGCTGGATAAGACGGGCATTATCAGCGATATATCCAGGGTCCTAGAACCTTTCTTGACAGGGAATATTTATATATCAACCACTTTGGTTTTATGGATATCTGCACTTGCATCAGCTGTAATTGCAAATATACCATTTACCGCCGCATTCATACCCATATTAATGAGTATAACAACATCGTCGCCTGACAACCCCTTATGGTGGGCGTTAATACTCGGGGCAGATTTCGGGGGAAACACAACATCCATAGGGTCATCATCTAATGTTGTTGCACTAGACATAATGAAAGAACGTGGACTGGAGATATCATTCATGGAGTATTTGAAAATTGGTATCCTGATATTGATCGTTTCAGTAGGAGTATCTAATATAATTCTCTTATTGTCCTTCTATCTATTTGGTTAAAAAATAATTTAAGGGGGGTGGAGTTTCTCCTTTAGAGCTGCTTGAGCCGCTGCAAGTCTAGCAATTAATATTCTAAATGGTGAAGCACTAACATAATCTAACCCAGCCTTATGGAAAAACTCTATTGAGGCTGGGTCTCCTCCATGCTCACCACAGATTCCGATCTCCAAATTTGGATTCTTAGATTTGCCTCTTTGAACAGCGATCCTAACTAACTCACCCACTCCCCTAATATCTAGGGTCTCGAATGGATTCGCCTTTATTAATCCCAATTCCAGATACTGGGGCAAGAACTTATTCTCAGCATCATCTCTGCTGAAACTGAATGTCGCTTGAGTCAAGTCATTTGTTCCAAAGCTAAAGAACTCCGCCTCCTCAGCAATCTCGTCAGCAGTTAAAGCCCCCCGCACAGTCTCAATCATAGTCCCAACCATAAAGGGTATCTTGATACCATATTTCTCCTCAACTTCTTTTCTAACTGGCTCTATGGCCTTTTCCTTCACAAAACGCAATTCATCGACTATTGCGACTTGGGGCACCATGATCTGAAGAATAGGATTCTTACCCTCTTTGATCAGTTCAGCAGTGGCCTCCAACATAGCTTTAACTAAACCCTTATATATCTCTGGATAAGTTACTCCAACTCTCACTCCTCTATGACCCATCATGGGATTGGCCTCGGTCAATGCAACGACACGTTTATATAGCCTATTTAACTCTTCCACCCTACCTGTCTCTCCCCTCTTCTCAGCCTCGTATATCTCTCTCAGAATCTCCTCCGGCTTAGGCAAAAACTCATGTAGAGGTGGGTCTATTAATCTCATAGTAACAGGAAGACCATCCATTATCTCGAGCATCTCCTTAAAATCACTCTTAATCATTTCCGACAACTTGTACATAGCTTCCAACCGCTCATCACTGCTCTCCGACAAAATAACTCTACGTAGAACCTCGAGACGCTCAGGCCGCCTAAACATTCTTTCTATCCTTAGTAAACCAATTCCTTCGGCCCCGTAATCACGCGCTATTCTTGCATCCTCCGGAACGTCAGCATTTGCCTTGACTCCTAAGCGTCTAAACTCATCGGCCCAACTCAGTAACTCCCTCAGCTCCGGTATTATCTCTGGCTGGATAGTGGGCACCCTACCGACATACACATTACCAGTGTTACCGTCAATTGTAATCCACTCACCCTCCTTAACAGTTACATCCCCAACCCTGAATAATTTATTATCGTAATCAATCTTAATCGCTTCGGCTCCCACCACAGCTGGTTTACCTATCCCTCTAGCCACTACCGCTGCATGACTGGTCATTCCACCCCTGCTCGTTAATATACCCTTCGCAGCATAGAACCCATGAACATCATCAGGTTTAGTCTCTACACGAACTAGTATAACCTCCTTACCTTCCCTCGCCCACTCTACAGCGGTATCAGGATCGAAGACAACTTGGCCGCTCACGGCCCCTGGTGACGCATTAAGACCCTTTGCAATAGGCTTAGCACCCGAAGATTCATCAATACGAGGATAAAGTAGTTGGAGTACATGTTCAGGCTTAACCTTGAGGACAGCTTCCTCCCTACTAATTATCCCTTCTTTAGCCATATCTACAGCTGTCTTTACCCTAGCTAACGGCGTCATCTTAGCATTCCTTGTCTGTAGGAAGAATAGCTTCCCCCGCTCAACCGTAAACTCCACATCCTGAACCTCCTTATAATGCCTCTCCAGCAGTTTAACCTTCTTATACAACTCCTCATACAATTCGGGGTGCCTCTTCTTCAACTCATCGATCTTCATAGGGGTCCTTATGCCGGCGACGACATCCTCTCCCTGGGCATTAGGCAAAAACTCGCCATACAGCTTATTCTCACCAGTGGCGACGTCCCGGCTAAACACCACCCCCGTACCCGAATTCTCGCCCATATTACCGAAGACCATGGACTGAACATTGACTGCTGTACAGTCAGCTACGTCGGGAGTTATCTTATTAGCAATTCTATAGAATATAGCTCTAGGATTCATCCATGATCTGAATACTGCCTTAATGGCCATCTCAAGCTGAACCCAAGGATCTGATGGAAAGAAACCTACTTTATTAATAATAATCTTCTTATATGTCTCAACCAATTCCTTCAAGCCTTCGTAGGGTACCTCAACATCACTCTTTGCCGCGTACTTTTCTTTTATCTTATCGAACTCCTCATCAAACAACTTATCATCAATTCCCAATACTATCTTCCCGAACAACTGTAGGAATCTTCTATATGCATCATAAGCAAACCTATAATCACCCGTCATATTAGCCAGTCCAATAACTGTATCATCATTCAAACCTAGATTCAATACAGTATCCATCATCCCAGGCATCGATACAGCTGCCCCACTCCTTACCGAAACCAATAAAGGCTTCTCTTTACTGCCAAATTTTAACCCACGTTTTTCCTCCAGTCGCTTTATATGTGCCCTAACTTCATCCATAAGCCCCTCAGGCAGCTCCAAACTAGATAAAATACTCCATAATTCTGAAATCAATTTATCCCTCTTATCTGGTGGAGGGAGTTTCTCAAGCTCAGAGACTATATCCTTGATCTCATCCTCTCTGCACTTGAGATAATCTCTACAAGCATCTGTTGATATAGTGAAGCCAGGGGGAACCGGCAACCCTATCTGAGTCATCAACGCCAAACTTGACCCTTTACCACCAAGTAAACGCTTGTTTTTCCAGTCGCCCTCTTCAAAATCATATACGTACTTCTTAGAACCAGCCATAATGATCACTTGAC
>JALTTZ010000123.1 GCA_027047855.1 Nitrososphaeria archaeon | reverse complement strand
ATACAACAGTATGACAGACAAAGCCATAGTCATCCAGACAATAAAGCCGCCGTTGCTGCTCCAGGAAGAAGACAACTTCGTCAACCAATCAGCAGATCTCGATGAATAGTTATATACATCCAACATATTGAATTGATCAGTCAGAAAAGAATATACATATATAATCCATCCAGCAATAAGCCCAAGATAGCCTATAACATACAACTTATCATTACGTGAGTATTCACCAGCAAGAACTTTATAAATGTCATACACTAAAATTAAAAGAGATATGGCATATATACCTGCATTAAAATGTATTGCCAAACCTACCACCTAGTTTTTAGACCAATATTACCGTGTTCATTATTTAATGTATTATTATGATAGTTTAGTAATGGCATATTTAAATTAATATTTGATATATATGTATATCCCATAAAATTGACGCTCCCAACATAACTATAAGTACTCATATTTGACATATAAATACAACCTTACATATTTTTTATACCATTTTTTAAGGTTAGTGGAAGGAACTAGAATATTCATGGTTCTTAGTATCTTTAAAAACAGACTTATAGCTATATTAGTAATTCTCTTAATTGTTCTTGGAATAACTGCAACAGGTGTCTACAGCTATTTAGTGACAAACCCCAATGCCAATAGTGTTTGTGAATCATGTCATAGTATTAAACCTTATGTCCAAGATATAACTGAAACATCTCACGGTAAACTAAACTGCCATTCATGCCACTATCTAACCCCTAATGTAATCAATGAACTCGTGGTGTATATATTATACAATCCTAACTCAACAGAGATTAAACAAAAATGGAGTGGCAAAATTGGCCAATTCTCTGAATGCATAAGCTGCCATAATTTTGACGAGATGCTGTCGATATCTATACATAAAGAACATTATAATGAGGAAGAATTCCTGTCGAAACCTTGTACTGTATGCCACAACCCTCATCAACCCAATATGACGCAACAGTTATGTTTTAATTGTCATAAGAATGGCTATGAAGATTGAGATAGATAAAAGTAATATATAACATATATGAGAATGATGTGTTAATTAGTTTAATATTTGTTTTGCATAATTTATATAATATTGTTGAGATATGAGGTGTAATCCTTGACAAATCCATATAAGTGGCTAGGTTGGAAAAGGGAACGGGAAGTATTTAAGATATACATGGAACATGCAAAGAAAGTTAGGGATATCTTAGAAGATCTCGAAGATTTCTTGAAGGCATTCTACGAGGGGAAACAAGATGAATACCAGTTAATTTTTAAGAAGATTTTCGATGAAGAGAGGGAGGCAGATAATTTAAAGGACGTAATTATCAAGGAATTATCAAAAGGTCCATTTCACCCAATAGATAGAGAGGACATAATAAGGCTAATGATGGTCACAGATGACATAGCTTCCTACGCTAAAGGAGGGGCAAGAAAACTTTCTCACTTGTCTTCCAACGACGTGCCTCCAAACATAAAAGATGGATTGGTAAGAATGGTGAAAATGGTTAGAGAAGAGATGGAATATTTAATCAATGCTATTGATAGCCTTATAAAGTCTCCTAAAGACTCCTTAGAATACGCAAACATGGTGGAGAGGAAAGAAGAGGAAATAGACGAATTCAAGGAAGAGTTAATAACCACTATACTAATATGGGGAGACCAGACAGGGAGCATTAGTAGATGGCTGCTGGTAAAAGAGTCTGTAGAATATTTTGAAAATATGGCCGACAGAATAGAGGATGTAGCCGATATAATAAGGGGGTTAGCAATATCGAGCTAAATCAAGCTAAAGAATCCCAAAGAAATACCTTAATGCAAGATATATAGATGCAGATAAGGCCATGGTTACAAAAACAGTTAAAATCCAAAAGAAAGCAAGTTTAGCCACCATATACTTATCAACTCCCCCAAAACCACCAGCTGATATACCGACCCCAATTAATGAACCTGCGGTGGCGAGAGAAGTGGATATAGGCAAGCCAAACCCAATTAGAACGTATGGAATCGTACTGAAAAGATAAACCACTAAAGCATTACTCAATTCAGCAGCAATCCCTTTAAGTAGATCCAATCTTGTAACCTTAAAAGCCATAGTCTCAATAACTTTCGGCCCTATAAAATAGCCACCAATGGCTATCCCAATAGACCCCATCGCAGCCAACAACAACATGGCGTTATAATCAGGTAATTGACCAATTTTCTCTGCAATGGTTACATAAACACCTGTGGCATTGGCGATATCATTAACGCCAAAAGAATAGGCAGAAAATATAAGTGTAAAGATCAGTATCTTGGAAAGAATGCTTTCTATTTTTTCGTCGTAGGGGTCGATATTAAACGCACCTATGAGGTG
>JALTTZ010000122.1 GCA_027047855.1 Nitrososphaeria archaeon | reverse complement strand
AGTATATGTTATATATCTTGTGTATGCAACGGCTTCGCTATTAAGATAGCTATAAAGGTTTGTTTTTTCTGTTCGTTTGATATATTCCTATTAATAATAATCCTAAAAGTATTATGTAACTCTCAATATAGGAGGTTAATTCGTCTATTAAGTATTTAGGTATCTCTATATTGTGTATTCCAAATTGGTTCAATATGTTTAGAAACTGGGGTGTAGCCGCTAGTACACTTAATATGATGTAGAGCGCTATCACTCCGAATATTTTGAGGCTGATTCCTAGACCGCTAAATGTATATTGAGTCCAGGGAGAGGGTTCTTTTGGTATATACTTCGTGTGTATATTCGCTATCAGTAAGCTCGATGAATATGTACTTAGGATGTATGTGATGCATAATAAAGGTATGAAGTGGGTGGGTATCTGCCATAGAGCATAGGCATATATTGCTATTGGGGTCGATGCAATTATTGAGAGATACAGTACTGTCATAGATTTCTTGTAAATGAAATCTTTTAGTGTAATGGGGAGGGTGTATAGTAGTTTCGCCCCTTCCCCCTCAATTATATAAAAAGTCGAGATTATTCCGCCTGAGAATGCTCCCATTGATAGTATAAATAATGGAGCTAGGTTTCTTATGATTAGTGTTACTGATGTGTAGCCTATTAGTAGAGGCATTATTAGGGGAAAGAATAATAGATATATGGTTGAGGCTAAGAATCTGGGTTTTCTTGCTAGGGTCTTTAGATCTTTATAAATCCATGTTGATATAGCTGGCATTTTGTAGTTGATTGGCTTTATTTCTAATATTTGTTTTGGTTTAGCTGGTTGCGTCTTGAAGAGAGATGTCCAGTATCTATTTATAGATAGGTTCAGTATGGGAAGTAGAAGTATTATGCTCAAGGCAGATGTTATTATTGCGGGAGGTGTGCCATATATTTGATATATCATGGATAGGGGCGGTACGTATCTAAGGAAGTGGGTGTTTAGGAAGGTTAGTTGTGTTGCAGTTAGGTATGTTTCTATAAATCTCGATGCACCTGATATAATGAATCCTATTCCCATAAATATCATCCATATAAATGTAGCCATAACTCTTATTACCGGGCTTTTTAAAGTTCTGGGTGAGATGGATCCCGCTAAGAAGCCAAATGTGAGGGTTAGTAATATAGTAAATACTGATAATTCTAAAGCTATCAGAAGAAATTCTGTTCTTCCTGTATAATATAGATAAATTAGTGAGCCAGGGATAAATAAAAATGGCTCAGCATATACCCCCCAATACATATTTAGGAAAATTAATGCATATTTGAAATCCCTTGTTTCTATGGGCATGGGTATGAATGTGTCTATTAGCTTATCTGTTACTATAATGTGGAGGTTATATGCCATTAGGAATATGGTTGAAAATATGGCTATTGCTACTTGAATCACTGTGGTGGCTACCAGTGGAGTAGGTGTTGATATGTGTTTATCTATGAGGATATTGAGAACCGCTGAGCCTACTGAGAATATCGTGAAGAACATTAAACCAAGTATGTTAGTTAAAGCGGGATTACTAAGTATCTTAATTCCTCTTTTGTGTTTACTAAATCTGTATGCAGATTCCCTTGCCAGTAATTTAGCTATAAGTAGGGATTTTCTCATTTATTCTCCCCAGAGTGTCTTTATTAGTTCATTTACTTCCTTTGAAAGACCCGTAACCTCTAGGAATATTGTCTCTAGGTCTTTCTTTTTCACCATTCTTTCTAGTTCTTCTTTGTTTCCTTCTGCTACTATATTTCCATGATTAATTATAATTATGTGGTCTGCCACCGCTTCCGCTATCTCGAGTATGTGGGTCGAGAATAGAACTGTTCTATTTTCTGTCGCATATTTTTTCATCATTTCTTTGAGTATCTTTGCTGCTTCTGGATCTAATCCTGAGAATGGTTCGTCGAGAATTAGTATGCTTGGGTCATGAAGCAAGGCTGAAATTATAGATACTTTTCGTCGGTTTCCATGGCTCAGTTCTCCACAGAGCTTGTTCACTTCTGTCGTTAAATTAAATAGTTTTAAATAGAGTTTTAACCTTGCTTCAAATGCTTCTTCGTTTAATCCATATATCTCAGATAGGAATTTATACATTTCTAGTGGTGTTAAGCTTTCGAATAGTGTAACTTCTTCAGGTGAATATCCTATTATTTTACGGGCTTCTATAGGGTTTTTCGAGACATCTATATTCTCGACTATTATCTTTCCTTCATCGGGTTTTATTATGCCTAGTGTCAACTTAAATAAGGTTGTTTTTCCTGAGCCATTAGGACCTAGTAGAGCCGTAATCTTTCCTCTACTTATTTCCAAATCTATGTTGTTTAGGGCGGTTACTTCACCGTATTTTTTGGTTACATTGATATACTTTATCATTATTGCTGCCTCCTTCATGTTTTTACATAAAAATTTATCTAAGATTTATTATTAGTGATTTCATTCTGATATAGATTATTTAGGGTTGAGTGAGCTGGTCGGAGATGAAAGTAGCGGTTGATATTGATGGTGTGCTTGGTGACCATGTTCTATATCTTATAGAGCATTTAAAGCGTAAAGGTGTATTGGATGATAGTTTTTGCAAGGAGCATGTTAATAGATGGGACTCCATGATTGCTGGGCATGGTTTCAAGGAGATTTTTGAGA
Source organism: Nitrososphaeria archaeon (assembly GCA_027047855.1). Taxonomy (GTDB): domain Archaea; phylum Thermoproteota; class Nitrososphaeria; order Geothermarchaeales; family JDFR-13; genus WAMZ01. The sequence continues at coordinate 4,706 of JALTTZ010000122.1, read as the reverse complement.
CGCATCTGTTGGACAGGGAGTTTGTCATTAATATCCCTGTTATTGAGGGTTCAGTGGATGCTATAAGAGAAATTAGGCAATACTATAAGGTCATCATCGTGACTGCTAGGCCTAGGTATGCTTATGATGCTACTGTAGATTGGCTTATTTCGAATGGATTTGAATATGATGAATTCATAATTGGATTGGGTCCCGAGAGAGTCGATTTGGATGTTGATGTTCTTATTGATGATAATCCATATACGGTTTTGGAGTTTGTTTCTAGGGGAGGGTATGGGATTATATTTAGTCAACCCTGGAATCAGTCTATTGATACTTCTAGCATAAATGAGAACTCTCCTGGCAGATTGGATAGATTGGGTAATTGGAGAAAAATTAGAGATATCTTACTGGATATCCATATCTAACGGTTTTATTGTCGTTTCAATATATAGGAATATCTGGAGATATAATATACATTTATTTAATGGGCTCTTTTATAGTGATGGGGTGTTAGGTTTGGAGGACACATTTTTAGATAGATTAATGTTGTTCGATAAAATCTATGGTCTATCTCCCCATCCGAAGGAGGAATTATACGCTGTGGCTACGGATACTTCTGGGCAAGTAAATATTTGGTTCGTTGGTGATAATCTACGACGTAGATTGACTCCCTTTGTTCATCGGCGTGCTTTTCCTATTAGTTGGTCGCCAGACGGCGAATATCTCCTTTTCAATGTAGATTATATGGGAAATGAGATCTTTCAGATATACTTATATGAAGGGGGAGTCGATTGGTTTAGGCCATTTGTTAGTGAGCTTGATTCGGTTCATATAACGTCTAGATTCTGTTGGTCTCAGGATGGAAAAAGATTCGTTTATATGGCGAACAGAGACGAGAAATCTAGGTTTGACATGTATATAATGGATGTTTTAGCTTATGAGGCGAAAAAGTTGATGGATGGTTTCGGCGGGTATCAACTTCCTTATTGGTTCTTTGATGATGGTATCGTCCTAAATGATATACGTAGCCATGAAGATACCACTTTATATTTGTATACAATATCGACTGGGGATGCTAGGGAGCTGACTCCGCATGAAGGTGACGTAGTTTTTGCTCCTCTTGCTCCATATAATAAGGGCTTCTTTTTGCTAACTGATTTCAAGAGCAATTTCACTTATTTGGCGTATTATGATGTGGTTAGAAGGGTTATGAAGACTGTGTGGACTGGAGAGTTCGATGTTGAGGTTGGTGCTCTTGGCAAGGATTATTTACTATTCTCTATCAATAGAGAGGGATATTCTAATGTGTATTTAATGGAATTGGATGGCAGAAGGGTCAAGAGGGTATATATACCGGATGGTGTTGTTTCTGACATTATCTCCAAACCGGGTGAAGATGTCTTTTATATCTTAATGTCCACGCCGGAGCGACCCTTTGAGGTCTACAGGTTGGATCTCACAGGGGAGTTTAGGCGTGTTTTCGGTGTTTTCCATGGAGGCGTCCCTCCGTTCAGGTTGGTTAAACCATTCATTGACTACTATGAGTCCTTCGATGGTACTAAGGTACATGTTGTTGTCTATAGGCCTAAAGGTGGAGATAAGCATCCGGTGGTTGTGTATTTGCATGGTGGTCCACAGAGCCAGAGTAGGGTGGAGTATTCGCCCTTTATTCAATATCTACTTTATAGGGGTGTAGGTGTAGTTAAGCCCAATTTTAGAGGATCGACGGGATTTGGTAAAAAGTTTAGGGACCTTATTAATCGCGATTGGGGTGGTGGTGAATTAAAAGATATTCAATATTTGATAAGATATTTAGAGGGATTGAGGTGGGTGGACATAGACCGTATAGGTGTCTTTGGCGCCAGTTTTGGAGGTTTCTTAACTCTCTCATGTGTGACTAGGTTGCCTGATTACTGGAGAGTTGGTGCTGAGTGGTTTGGACCTAGTAATTTGGTTACTTTTGCTAAGTCCGTTCCGCCTTATTGGAAGCGATATATGAGGAGGTGGGTTGGCGATCCAGAAGATCCAGAAGATAGGAAAATGTTGGAGGAAAGGTCACCTATAAATTATATAGATAATGTTAAGGTACCTCTATTAATTATCCAAGGAGCTAAGGATATAAGGGTTGTTAAGCAAGAATCTGATCAGATTGTGGAAAAACTTAGAGAAAAAGGTTTGGAAGTTGAGTACGTCGTGTATGAGGATGAGGGCCATGGTTTCACTAAGGAGGCTAATTATAAGGACGCAATGAAGAGAACTCTCGATTTTCTATTAAAACACCTATATCGATGACCGTAAGGTGATATCTTGCAAAGGTATGAAGTAGTTGTAATTGGTGCTGGGGTAGCAGGCAGTTTTACAGCACTTCTTTCCGCTTTATCGGGCTTTAGGACATGTCTTATAGAGTCTTCTACTTACCCTAATGGGGCTACTAGTCTTTCGGGAGGCGTTGTAACGAGGATGATGGATAACTATATTGATAGGGAGTTAGCTTCTATCAGTATAGACTTAATAGAAAAGTATGTTAGTGAAGATTGTATTCATCGGGGCTATGTCTGTGTGGAGTCATATAGGTATGCCGAAAAAGATCTTGAGAAGTTTCGTGAGTATATTCCTGATTTGCTTCTTCTTGATGCCGATGAGGTAAGGAGTCGATGGGAGTATATTAAACTTTACGATAATGAGGCGGCTCTTTTTGCACCCTCGGATTTAACATTGAATCCCTCCGAAATGTTAAGAGACTTGTGGGAGAAGGTCCTCGATGCTGGGTGTGAGTTAATGGCTGGTAAACGTGTAGATAAAGTAGATGTGGATGTAGATAGGGTAGTTAGGTTGGGCACGCAGGCGGGTGACTACATAAGGGGCGAGAATTTTGTTTTTTGTGCTGGTCCATGGAATATCGTTTTATTGAAACACATTGGGATTGATTGGAATATGTGGCTTTTAGGTGTCCCTATCTTCAAGTTTAAGGTAATTTCACAATCAGATTTGGTTGGTGTTTGGGATGAATATGTTTATTCCTATTGGAGGCCTGAGGATTCATTTTTAATAGGGGGTGTTTACGATGCTTTTAGCATCGATTCCCCTGAGAAAGCATTTATAGATCCCTCCCAAGAAAACATCAATAATGTGCTTGAGGGTTTCAGATACCGATTCAATTTTATGGAGTGGGAGCTAGTGGACGGATGGTGTGGTCCTATTTCGATTTCTAGGGACTATCGTCCTATCTACGGATGTGTTGATGGCTTTTCCAATCTTTATATAATAGATGGATTAGGTGGAAGAGGATTGATGAGAGGCCCTGCCTTAGCTTATAAGCTAGTCACGGAATATCTAAGTAAGTAAGCTTAACTAATTTCTTTACTGACTTTCTTGATGGCTAATTCAATGCCTCTTAATCCTTCGAATAGTAATTCCTCTTCTATGTTGAGGGGTGGATATATTCTTACCGTTGGTTCATCATCCCATATAGCTCTAACACCATACCTAGTGGCTTCTACAAATATTTTCCTTGCTATCTCTTCATCATGCTTCAGCCCTTTTCCTGTATCTACTTCGAATCCCAATAAGAATCCAACTCCTCTGGCGTCTCCGATGAAGTCAAATTTATCCACCCATTCCTTCATCGTCTTTAAGGCTTCCTCTCCCAATTTGGTCACCCTATCTAAGAGGTTGTCTCTATATATTATTTCAATAGTTTTGAGGGCTGCTGCACAGCCCGCTGGGCTTCCCGCGAAAGTAGATCCCGAATAAGCTTTGGTTATCCCCATTACCTCCTCGCTGCCTACAACTGCGCCTATCGGTATCAGTCCGCCTGTCAATCCTTTAGCCGTTATCAAAAGGTCTACCTTAATGTCATAGTGCTCGATTCCCCACATCTTTCCTGTTCTTCCGAAACCTGTTAACACTTCATCGTTTATGAGGAGCCAACCATATTTATCAGCTAATTCTCTTATTTTTCTCCAAAACTTCTTTGAGGGTATGTGATTTCCTCCCTCGGCCATCATGGGCTCCATGAGTATACCTGCAATTCTGTTGGGTTCGACAATGTATTCAAGTATCTGCTCTTCTAGATACCAAATAATATAGTCACTGAAATCCTCAGGGGTCATTCCTTTCGGCAATCTATAGTTCCTTGGATATGGTATGAATATTACTCCCCCCTGCATTGATTCAAAATATGATCTTCTTTCGGCTGACTCGCTGCCAATATTTCTAGCTCCGATTGAATCTCCATGGAATTGTCCTATAAAACTAATTATGATTGGCCTTTTTGTGTGAGTTAATGCGTAGGAAACCCCTGCTTCGGCAGCTTCTGTGCCTGAAACCTCGAAGCTCACTCTAGTTAAATTTTCGGGGGTGATCTCTACCAGCTTCTCAGCCAGTTCAATAGCATATGTGTGGTTATATACGAATCCAAATCTATGTAATGCCTTTATTACTGCATCAACCACCTCTGGGTGTGCATTGCCTACATTGTTGGATGCCCATCCACTACTGAAGTCTATATATTTGTTTCCATCTACGTCATAGAGGAATGACATATGGGCTTTATCGGTTATAAAAGTCGCGTATGTCTCCCATTTCTCTCTCGCGTGTGGAGCTCCACCACCTGGATATAGCTTAAGAATCTTGTTCAAATACTCTATGCTTTTAGGACCAGGAACATTTCTATACTCCATTTTAGACACCTAAATGTCGAACAATTATTATCTAAATTATTT
>JALTTZ010000121.1 GCA_027047855.1 Nitrososphaeria archaeon | reverse complement strand
CACCAACATGCTTACAATGTACATCTACAACTATGGCGACACAGTAATAGAAATAGATACAATGTATGTCGATGGAATTAAATACTTAATCAGCCCATCCCCACGTATACTAGTTGACAAAATCTACATACTCAACTACACCATAACCCTAACCTCGGGAAAACATACTATTAGACTTGTAACTATTGATGGTGTGACATATGACTTTGAAATGGAGATCTAGAAAAGGGGTAGGCTCACTAGTTGCAGGTTTATTTATTATACTTATTTTATTGGCGTTTATAGCATCACTCATCGTTATTAGTAGATCCCAAGGTAAATATGGCGAGATTATATTAAAAAATATCGAAAAGAAAGTTCGTGAAATGGAGACCCATTTAGATATTTCGAAGATAGAGGTCCTTCCTGGAAACACGTTGAATATAACTGTATCTAATTTAGGATCTGTGGATGTTCACATAAGATATGTTGGAATATTTAATGTTAATACAAGATTAGGACATTATTATAATGCAAGTGAGATAGGCACTTCGGTGAAAGGGGTACTAATAAACAGATTTAGTGAAGCAACCAACATAACCACTTATGAAACTATTCAGGAAGATTTAAGCACAGGGAGATGGATTATACAATTGTTGACTGTTGATGGGGTTGTTGCATCGAGCGAGTATCCAACTACGACCAGCACAACACTTACCAACATAACCACCTGGAATAGTTTAACCAGCGCGTCAAGTGTTTTCCCATCTGGATCAACAGGAGCTTATGGACATCTACCTAAACTTATATATTATAATGCCTCCTCAATCATTACCTTAAAGGGAACACATTTATCAGGAAACTTGGATAGCATAAAAGCCACAGATTCGGACTACTACGTGGTATACGAAACCACAACTAATACAACACTATATTTGTGGCCTAACCTACTTAACATAGGTGGCAACGACTATTTCATAATCAGAACATCCACCACACCCTACAATGACACTATTAGATTTGAGGCCGGTGTAGAAGATGACAACACGGGGGACAACCAGTACGACTGGAGTATATTAAAATCAAACCGAATAGCTGGCAATAGATACAATGCAGATTTCGTTTACTATCTTAATGGAAGAGTATTGAATGCAGGAATTTACTACTTCTATTATAATGTATATTTGGAAAATAGAGATAGGAAAGTAATGCCCAAGGAAACCCTAGCTTTCGCCGTCAGCATATATATAATGGATAATAATGGCAATATCGTCAGAACAATAGCCACCTATACAGCGCTGGCACATATACCAGTAGACCTCAACAGAAGAGGACGGCCGGGAGATAGATATAATGGGACCATAGTAGGTCAATTTATACTACCAACACCATACTACTCCAAGAGTGGAGAATACCTCCTTGTTGAGTATTGGGTAGGATTAAACAGAACAAATAATAATCAGAGTAACAATATAAATGCAAGAATTTATCCCTTTATAGACAGCTCCAATACTAACTATAATTTCTCAGATTTTATGAAGATAATAGTTCCAGGCGCTGCCCAAGTGGGAGTTCTAATTTCATTTCCCAAAACATACACCTATAATTACGTTATACTGAAAATGAATTATACCTCAGTTAATAGTGGAATAACAATATCTAATCTATCGCTTCTAAATTGGACATCTAGTACTTACAACACAATATACTCAAATATATCCACTTCACCTGCTTCAGACTTCACATGGGTAGTTGCATTACCTTTAAATAACGACTACTATTCAGGAACATCTTTGAAAATTAAATTAGATACAGTTTTTTATGGGAGTGGTGACTTTAAGTTGTACATTAACCTCATCCAGACACTCAACAAATCTTTCCAAGGACACGGGATATATTTCCTACGCACCGGTTATATGAATATATCATATTATAATCTCGATAACGATACATGGGTATATATATCAAATGCGCCATTTGTATGGCCTAACAACTCACGGATAGTATATCTGAATTCCACCCATGACTTACTCGCATCAAACACCACACATCTACTAAAATATGATACTGTCAGCAAGGCTTGGTCGGTAGAAGTAAGCCTGTCGTCCCTGGGTATACAATCGGGCGCTGGCTCCGCACTCTACTATCTTAATAAGTATGCTGATTTGGTTATATATGTAGTGGGTGGGGGAAGTAATCAGGTATGGCTCTATAATTTAACGAGCCATTCATTTTATCCGACTCCAATAATATTGCCCGGAGGAGTAGAAAAATATTCAGTGGGAGATACGGATGGATGGGAGATAATATATTTAACCTTAGGGTACAATTCAGACACTTTCATAAAGATAAACATAACTGCCTTTCTAAATGGTGGATCATACCTCACTTACTTGGACAACCTACCCTCAACATATCTAGTTGGAATGGCAAAATACGGAAATTATATCTATGCAGTTGACAGAGGCGGCGTGATATACAGATACGATATAGTAGGAGATTCTTGGAGTATGATGGGGCCAAACCTTCCTTTCAACATATATGGAGATGGAGATAGGCTCTATGCCTACAATGGCAAGTTGTATTTCGTGAGGGCCGACTCCACTAGGGATATAATATACATTAACATCAGCGATCTTTATACGATCTGAAGATTACAAATTAATCGTTTCATAGATATTTTGGGAACCTCAGAAAGGTATTAGGGCAATTATATTTTCACTACCATAATTCCTTGCTCCAAGACATAGAAAAATACGAAGTATATGATGATAAAAGTTATTAGAAGATGTTTTATGCTCGCACGCACCGTTCCTGTGGCTAATTTACTAGATACTATTGTGGATGATACGCCAATAATTAGACTAGCATAGAAAAGTGCTCCTTCATAGAAAACTGGGGGAACAGTTATTTCTATTCCCAAGGCAGGCAACTGACTTGTCGCAGGGAAAAATAGAGTAATCAATATGTATCCAGCAATTAGGAAGATTGATAGACTTATGTATGAGATATAGGTGAATGAGGATAATCTATTTAGCCTGTCCCTCCTAAATCTATCGAGGTCTTGATATGCCCTAGCAGCTATAGATAAGGTTTCTACAGGCTTTCCTCCACTCAGATAAGCGGCCTTGATTATCGCCGCGACCCTCTCAGCCGACTTAGTTCCTAACTCATCCGAGAATATGTCCATTGCTGTCATAAAATCAACACCTAGATAAATTTTTCTTAAAGCTTTCCTAGCAGCCTCACGTACAGGTCCTTTACCCACGCTCGCTAACTCCCAAGCATCAATAAAATCTAAACCAGACTTAAGAGATTCACTAAGGGTAGATAAAAAGAATGGTAGGTCGTCATCTATAAGCCTCATACGCCTAAATATTAAATGCTCGACAATCGCTAGAGGCGTTATAGCTATTATAGCTACGGTCAACATAACTTTATTGAAATTATGATTTATAATAATAAAGTAGTATTGCTGGGGATATAGGTCCCCAAATGAATATCCATATATTAAAAGACTAATGACGAGACCAACGGGTATCAGAAGTAAACTCATTACATAAAAGAAGTATCGATATTTGTATATGTTCATCTTACTCACCTACCGATGCAGCAACTATAAATACTGCAGCTAAAGGTATCAACAGATAAACGATTAATGCAGTCATAAGGGCTGGATCCATACCAAAGATCGAACTACCAACCATAGAAATAATTGTCAATATGGTTATTGCCATAACTGGTAACACAACCATCGATGATACAAATATTTCGGATAGGAATGTCAGGGAACTGACCTTTTTCTCGAAGTTGAGTCTACGTATCTCTAGGATTCTATTATATAGGGTCTCGATAACGGGGGTGAAATCCTCCGACACTATGACAGAGTGACTCAACATAGAAAAAATATTCGCCAGATCATCATTGGGACACCTCTCTGCAACGCGTTTTAATGCTCTGCTTACATCCCACCCCAAAACAGTTCGATAATGGAGATACTGCACGAAAGGAAAAGCATCCTCCTTACCAAAACTCTCTACTATCCTATTGAAAACCTCATCTATATCTGCACCGGAAGCGCTTAATGAATATAAGAAGGCTACCAAGTTTATTAGGTTCTTATCTAGCCTATTGCTTAAGGATATCTTTCTGATAATAGGGTATATCATAAATGCACTAATCGAGAAAAGGAAAGCTATGAAGGCCAGAGGTAGAAATATTATGAATTGGGAAAATAGGCCAGCATAAGGCGATGGAATATAACTAAGTAGATATAATGATGATAAACCCAAACAACAAACAAAGACTGTTAAAGATATTTTGACTGATAAACGAATATACTGTCTTGTAGGGATCCTGAAATTAGCTTTCTCAATTACGACTTCGTACCACGGGTAGTAATTAACGATAAACGTTGACACTGCATCGACGACACCCATCAGAGTCCTCCCTCACGCCTAACCATACTGAAAGCCTCTTCCGGATCAATGTAATAGTTCTCAATCAGATTACTTAATTGACTCCAGGAGACACCCTCCAAGTTCGTCAATAATACAAGGAATGATTGTCTCCTTTGGAACTCACCCATCAACTTATCATACGGTATACCTAATTCGGTAGCTATCTTTCTCAACTCCAGACTATCATTCACCATCTCTATCTTATCTTCATCAGCCTTATAACGGAATATATCCCTTAATATAAGTCTATCCTCCTCGATACCCTCAATCTCCTTGACATTAGTGACCCTACGTTTTATTCTACCCGCTTCATCGATAAATTTAGATACCTCTACAAACGCCGATGTTAGTGCTATGAGATACATTGGTATCTCAAGAGGCCTACTTGTCAGACGTTTTATCGCGGAGTCGATATTGTCGGCGTGTAATGTAGTCAATCCACCATGCCCAAGAGCGATGGCTTGGAACAATACATAGGCCTCCTTCCCCCTCACCTCACCAACTATTATGTAATCCGGGCGTTCTCTCAAAGCTGTTTTAACTAATTCGAATAGATCTATAGACCTTACTTCCTCCCTGATACTTTCCCTAGTAACTTTCTGTGTCCAATTCTCATATCCATCTAAACGTATCTCTGGCGTTTCCTCAACAGTGATTATCTTGGCTGTCTTACGGATGAAACCCAAGATAGCATTCGATAGGGTGGTTTTTCCGGCTCCAACCTCACCACAAACAATAATCGATTTCTTATGCTCCATTAACATCCAAAGATATGCAGCCAACTCAGGGGTGACCGTACCTTCATTAATTAGATCTATTATTGTCATAGGCTCTGCGGTATATTTCCTGATAGTGAAAGTGGGGCCTTTTAGAGATACAACACCTAAGTTACAGACTACCCTTGAACCATCAGGTAAAATTCCATCAACGCTTGGATTAGCTACAGAGATCATCTTCTTTGCTCTTACCGCCAATTTATACACAAGACTCTCTAACTCATTCTTGTCATTAAAGACTATGTTTGTGGGTATGTATCCATGGTCCCTATGCCAGACATAGATTGGGACATTCAAACCAGAACAAGAAATATCCTCAATGAACTTATCATTCATCAAGGCATCAATTTTTCCGTAACCAACCAAATCCCTCGTAATATAATATATAATAACATCCCACCTCTTTGGCGGAACTCGCTTGCGCTTTAAAAGCTTCTTAGCGAAATTGATGATGTATTCTTTTCTCAATTCAGGATCCCGAATAACATATATTGGAACAGCGTCATCACTATACTCCAACACTTCCTTAATCCAGTCTATAATCTCCTTCTCATAATTTGAAATTAAAGGCTCAATAACATAATATCTTTTGAAAGCCATCTCTCTACGTATCTCAATCTTTTGAAATTTTTCCTCTGGGTCAACATAATATGTATGAATCAGGTCCGGAGATGATATCTCAGGCTCTGAGACCCTCTCCTTGATGATCTCCGAATCATCAAGCATTACTGACAACCACCGTTAACCAGGAGATTATTCTTCCTCCTTTCTAATACCCCCACCAACACTCTAAAAATAGATATCAACATACTCATAAATAACATTATCGTCTTAAAAGGCATATGATATATAAGGTAAATATGTAACGATATTTAAACATATAGAAGGAAGATACAATATACTACTTTTCTATAAACATCTTTTTAATTTTTCTTTGGAATATAGTGAAAAAGATTTATATCCTCAACGTCTTCTAAGTTTTTTCAATTCTCGAATCTTCTCCACATAAACTTCGTCCATGTAATTCCATCCAGTCTCTGAATAGGCATCGTAAGGAAGCATCGATTTAGCTTCCTCGAAACTGTTCTGCATCAAGTAGTGTTTAAAGTTCTTTATATACCCATTTGCCTGCATCTTTTCTAGTAGACGCATGTAATTCATGAGCAAGGTATTCTGAACCGTCGCGAACTGTATTAATCTAGATCCGCCAAGCAGTACAGCATTATACTCTATTATGTATAATCCTTCTACAGCCTTCATAAAGGCATCTAAGTATTCACCTTTCTCGAACTCTATCTGGAACAATGGATGCAATACCGGCTGATTGTAGAAGATCTTTAGATGATTAATATATTGCTCGATAACGTCGTTCTCCAATATGTGGCGATGATAGTGATAATGCAAGTTTTGAACTGTTGTGTCGGTTTCTTCAGCCACCTCAGTTAACTTGACATCACTGAATTTCTCAAGAGCACTTAATATTATAATATCATATTCATCCTTAATACGGTTTATTATCTTGACTTCAGTTTCTGGTGCTTTTGCCTGGTTTAACATATTCACGAATCTCTGGTATAAGGCCTCTTCGTCGAAACCCCAAGTCTTAGTCTCGGGATTATAATATTGTGAATCAAGGCTATTTCTATGTAGGTGGACAACCCTCTCAAGTTCATAATTGTAGATTAGGTCCAAGTCGACCATCCTGTCTAGATAATATATTAGGAACTTCTCACTTTCAATTGGGACTGCATATACCGCATGTATATATGGTTTCTCACTGAATGTTCTGTCAATGAACAGGGCAAATGGATTAACTCTCATGGCCTCGATAAGCTCCTCACCCACCTCAGGAGCATAATCAAGTTTGACTACAGCGGTGAGAAGCCCCAGATTCTGGTACTTTGGGTTAATTGACATTTTAAGAAGATGCTGGCTCAAAAGCTTGTTGATTCTATGTCTTAAAGTAGATTCTGGAATTTTGGAAAACTCTGCTATCTTTCTGAATTTTCTAGGCGTAAATTTATATAAACCGTCAACGATTTTAACATCCAAATAGTCATAGCCCTTTCTAGCCAATATTAACACCCCATAAAATTAACATACATATATGTAAAATGTTTAGGCATATATTTAAATTATTATACTAATTTTTAAATAAGCCTTTAATATACGTAATAAAGTTAAGTATATTTTTAAGTAATTTGACCATACTAATATTAAATACCT
>JALTTZ010000120.1 GCA_027047855.1 Nitrososphaeria archaeon | reverse complement strand
TATCTATACTCTATATTTACTGTCTCCATATATAATTATCGGTTTCTTCTTCTTTTTTGGTCAATATATTATAAAGGTCATTAAATTCTACTTGCTGTGGAGAGACTTAGGTAACGACGGTGTTTCTTTTCTTGATGCGTTCAGGATTAGGATTGCTAGTGAATTATTTTCACTTATTGGTTTATCCTACTTAGGTGATGAGGCGTTTAGGATTTTGATATTGAATAGGAAATATGGTGTTCAGCTTCACAGATCTGGTTTGATTGGATATTTGGAGGTTCTATCTGAGGTAGTAACCTCTTTATGTGTAGTAATCTTTGGCATTATACTACTGTTGATTAAGGGGATATCTATCAATATCTTGGTGCCTATCGCTGTCTCTGCAGCGGTGGTTTCCTTAGTCAATTTCTTGATTGTATTTAAGCCTGATGTTGTGGGTGATTTCCTTAAGAATATGCTGTTTAAATTGAGGAGGATATTGGGTAGAGAGAGGGTTGAATCGGTTATCAGGAATATGGATAGTTTTATGGAGGCTTTTAATAAGGATTTGGGTGAGGCATTGTTTACCCGAGGAATTTTCTCGGTTTTAGTTGTCTTAACCTTTATATCTACAGTCTTCGGAGGGCTTTCGTTATGGATCATTTCTTATGGACTCGGTTATGAAATCAATGTGCTTTATGCTATTATTATACTTAATTTTTCGGTTGTGCTATCCACACTACCTATTACCATTAGTGGTTCAGGTGTCTTTGAGATAGTTATTCTTGTTTTGGGTGGTAGTCTTGTCGGTGGACTGCCCTGGTTACTCCCCATAGCCTATAGAATATCGTCATACTATATTCCTTTGGTTGTAACATTGCTATTTTTTGTTGTGGGGGCTCGTAAATATCTCGATTTTTAGTTTGCTACTCTTCTTTGGGTGCTTCCAAAACCTCTATCTTTATTATGCCATTAACCGTTTTTAGTATTGCTTCGCCTTCTCCGTCTCTGAGCATACCTTGGAAGAATTTTGATTCTAATGATTTTATCGTCATGTATTCTTTATTCTGTATATTTATCATCCCATTGATTGTAGATGCTTCTAATATAAGGTTCGAGTCATTCGTAGTGATGAATCGTATCTCTCCATTTATGGTCTCCAGAACTATCCTACCATTAATTCCTTCCACTTCAACCAATATATCTCCGTTTGTGCTGCTTAGTGATAATTCTTTGTAGTTACCGCCTCTGATGTAAATGTCTCCATTTATGTTCTCAGCCTCTACTTTCTTACCATCTACTCCTAGGAGCATTATATCTCCGTTGTTGGTGTATAAGTAGATGTTTTTGGAGGGGAGGCCATCTAGCCTAATGTCTCCATTATCTGAGGTCACGAATATCTTGGTGGGTATTTTGTTTATGGGGATTCTTATTTTTGTTTTTATATTGAATACAGGGGCTTCTTTCCTGCTTGAGATTGATATTCTTAATATGTTCTTTTCTTGTTCTCTGATGACGTCTACATCTGAGATTTTTCCACCGATCACCATTCCGGATAAGTCTATGAACTCTTCATCATGTGGTTCCAGTACCAGTTCCGCTATGTCTGATTTTATGTATAATTCTGAGTATGGTTCTCGGTGGAAGAACCTATATTTGAAGACTCTGTTGGCGCTCATTGTCTATGTTACCTCCATAAAAATAATGTTATTAATATTAATTTATTCGATAGTATTAAATCCCTCTCTAACCAGCTAGTTTCAAAGAACCTCCCATATTCTATGTATTTTGTTAAATATCTTTCTGGAGTATTTTCTTATGGTGTCTAGGTTGGGGGAAGAGCCGATTATTTTAGAGTCTAAATTAGATATAGTTGAGGGATTCCGGAATCCTGGACGTTTGAGGACTGAGCTTCTTAATTTGATATATCGAGATAAGGATGAGATTAGATTGAGGTTTAGTCCCACATATATTGAAAAGATCATCGATATGTATTATCATGTATACCCTAATGTGAATGTAGAGTCTTTGGATAGAAGTGGTGTGTATTCGTATCTCGTTCCGGTTGATGGTTTTGAGTCGAGAATTCCCCCCATATTGAGTGAAGTGAGGGAGTCGTCTGATTTGACACGGATCGTAGACAATATAAGTGATTTTTCAATGGCTTCATATGACTCTAGCTGGCACAGTGCTGGGGCTCATTTCATATTGTCATTTGTTGTGTATAATACTGGTTACTACTATTATTCTTTTGATGGTTCGGGTGGGTCTGGTTCGCATCCGAAGGTGGTAATTGGGCTGCCTGATGATTGGGATAATGATATTGAGATTAAGAATCATGAGTATAAGGTGGCTTCTGCATTGGCTGATAAATTGGAGGGGCGTCGGAAATTCATGTTCTTGGATGAATCCCTAAACTTGATGTATAGTGTTAAGTGGAGTATATCTAAAAGAGAGAGGTTTATTCAGTTGGTTGAGGCTATAGTTGACTTGTTGGTTAGTAAGGGTGTTGTGCCTTTGGGTATATTTTATACCAAGTCTAGGGATATTGTTAGGACCTTATCTTCCACGGGTTCGAAGTCTGATCTAGTTTTGACTGATAAGGCTATTATGAATAGGGTATTGGAGGTCGGTGAGAGATCTCCCTTATTCAAGGTTTATAATAAGGTCGTTGACAAATTCGGTCTAGATATTATGTGTTTCTATCTTAAGCTTGGTGAGCGTAATATAATTAGGGTTGAGTTTCCTTCTAAAGCATTGGATTTCATTAGTATAGATGATATTCATGTGGCTATATACATTGATGCAATCAGGGGTGGTGGTTATCCATATTGCTTAATTAGGGCTCATGAGATGGCTGTTCTTGATTATGAGGATAGACTGGGGATCGAGGATGTTATTGGTGATGTATTGGGGTTACCTGCTGATATGTTATATAGTATGAAGCAATATAGTAAATGGAGGTCGGTGGCATGAGGATTAGTAGATATATTAATTTGAAGAGGCCTGTGGGGGAGGTTGCTGGTATCTCTGGGACGAATATAACTGTATATCTATATCCTGAGGCTTACGAGGAGGTTTCGATGGGTGATTTATTGGTTGTGGTGAGTAAGTTGCGGAACTATGTTGGTGTGGTAGTTAAGAATCTGCATCGGGTTAGGAGGGAGAGGAGTTTTTCGTTGATGGGGATGGATTATGAGGAGATTAAAAAGTTATACCCTGATATTGATCGTCTCTATGTATATGCGTTGGAAGTCTCGTTGATCGGGTTTTCTGTTGATGAAGGGTCGTTTAATTTGGGTTTGGGTGGTGCGCCACGTATACATGACCCCGTTTATAAGTTGGATTCGGATGATGTCGTGGAGGTATTTAAAGCTGGTGATGATGTTTCATTCAGTATATTTAGGTATCTGGCCGATTATCTTAGTGATGATGTTTGGGTTAGGGAGTTCTTTAGTAGAAATGCATCTGTACTTACCCGATTAGGTGGAATGGAGTATCTGTTGGAGAGGCTAATGGATTCACTTGTTTGGGTTGGTGTGCCGTCTAAGGTGTTTGGAAGGGTTGTTTCTACTTTTATTGAGGAGGTGCTCGGTAATGGCTAAGGATATAGGTGTTGTGGTTGAGGCATCATATGAGGAAGGTTTTCTTGTTGATTTAGATAGGGGTATAAATATTGAAGATATTCCTATTGGAAGCTATGTAATTGTGTCCTCAGATAAATACAGATACCTTTGCATCGTCTCTAATGTTAAGTATAGGGCACCTGTTGAGGAGGATGGTGTCAGTTATATAAGAAGTGAATATAGGTCTATTGTACGCAAATATTTCGCTAAACGATTGGTTGACTATAAGATTGAGGTTATACCCATTGCACGTGGCTCTTCTAATGGTGATGTTGATAAGCCCGATACGATTCCTTCCTATGGTTCTAAGGTCTATGAACCAGATACGCATTTGTTGGCCCATTTCTATGGTGATGTTGATTGGAAATTGGGGTATCCGTTGGGGACACCCAAAATTATTGGTGAGACTGAGTACTCAGTACCCATAAATATTAAGAGATTAATTGACCTTAATTTTGGAATATTTGGGAAGAGTGGGAGTGGGAAGACTTTCTTAGGGAATTTACTTGTGGCCTATACTATGCTCTATAATAAAGTGAAGGAGGATGGTGAAGATCATTTAGAGGCTAGATTCTTGATATTTGATATGCATAATGAATATTCTCTTGACGTTTATAATGATGCAAGGCAGCCTGTGGCTGGTGGAGTATATAAATTGTTTAGTGACGACTTTGTTGTTTATACTCCGGATAATTTGTTTAGGAGTGAATATAGGATGAGTTTTCTCCCCATACCTCTATATAATATTTCTCACAATCAGCTCAGATATATTGTTGAACCACTCGGTGTCACCACAGCTTTCTTGGAGAATCTTGGTTTCTATGAGAATATCTTGAGGAAAATTTTTGCTAGGGAAGCGATGTTTGGAGATCAGGGATATTGGCCTCTAGGGTTGATCTTGTCTAAAAATAGTGTAAGGAAGGTGGTTGAGTTGGCTTCTGAAGGTGGGGTCGAGTTTATAGATAAGTTATCCTTCAGCGTCTCTGAATTATCTAGGTTTATAGAGGCTGTGGAAGAAACTATCGGGAAAGAGGGGAAGGGAGCTTTATCGGCTTTTAAGGCTGGCAGGCGTAGGATGGAGCGGTTACTAGATATGCCTGTCTCGCTGAAGAAGGTATATGAGAAGGTTATTGATAATGTTGTAAATAATCTTGTCTCCCCAACCGGTAGAAGTGTAATTATTAGTATGGGTGGTTATGAAAAGAATATACCCGTGTACATGGCTTTAGCTAATCTCATTGGAGAGTCTCTGTGGAGGCGGCTTAACGAGCTGGTGGTTGAAGAGGGGGAGGAGGCGAGGAATAAGATTATTATTATGTTGGAGGAAGCCCATAAATTCCTTGGTAGGGGAGTCAGTGCATATAGTCCCTTTGGGCGTATAGCTAGGGAGATGAGGAAACGAGGTGTTATTGTTGTACCGATTGATCAAAAACCTAGTGAACTGGATCCTGATGTACTGAGTATGTTGTGGACATTCTTTATATTTGCCTTAACTGACCCTAAGGATATAGATGCTTCTCTGATTGGGGTGGATAGGCCTACATTATATCGAAATGTTGTTGCTTCGCTGCGTAGGGGTGAGGCTCTTGTGTATGGATATGGTGTACAGTTCCCTGTTGTCATTAGGGTGCATGACTATTCTAATATGTATAGGGAGATTTCGAATCGTCTTGGTAATGATAAAGGATCAATATTCGATGATATTCCAAGGTAGGTAACTATGTTAAGAATTGTTCATGTCTCGGATTTTCATCTGGGTGTTAGATTTAAGCAGCTGATCGGTTCTGATGTTCAGTCTTTTGTCAACAATAACATATTGAAGAATATTGGTTATTCAATCAGGTATGCCATTGATGTTGACGCAGATCTCTATTTAGTCACTGGTGATGTATTTAATAAATTGTATCAATCACTGGAGTATTCGCATACTCTCGTTGAATACTTTAAGGAGTTGTTGGATGCTGGAGTAAAGGTATTTATAGTTGCTGGTAACCATGATGTTCCTCGTGTGAAGACTCTGCATAACGCACTTTATATTGTTAATAAGTTGGGTGTCGAGGGTATTAGCTTTTTTGAAGGACCCCATAAAAAACCGTTAGTCATTGATGTAAATGGGTCTAGACTTGGGTTGGTGGTTTTGCCATATGTACATATATTAGATCACCCCCGTGAGAAAATATCTCGGTATGTTAGAGATATGGTTGAGGGTATTGGGGATGTTGATTATAAGGTTATGGCAGCTCATTTGGATGTCTTTGGCGCTAAATATAGTGAATCAGATTCTCTGATAAGGAGTTTTTATATGCTGCCTTATAGAGTTAATCCAGATATCCTCTATCCAGATTACTTTGATTACGTTGCTCTTGGCCATATACACTTAGGCCAATCTATCCAAGGGTATCCAAATATGTGGTATTCCGGCTCGATTGATAGGGTTAATTTTGGGGAAGCAGCCCAGCGTAAAGGTTTTCTCCATGTTGATATCGATAGTGGCCTTAGAGTTAATTTTATCGAGACTGAACCCGTTAAAATGTTTGTATTGCGTGGACTTGTTTACAAAAGGGTTTTTTCCTTAAATGACTTTGTCTCTGATTTTGAGGAACTGGGATCTATTGAGAATTCCCTCCTCAAGGTTGAGGCCGTGTTCGATAGAGATGCGTGGGAGAGATATAGGAGTCTAGTGGCGAGAGTACGTGAATACTTGTTGGATGTGAGGGGTGTTAAGGGATTTGTTGTAATACCCAAGTTTCTACACGTTTCTTCAGCAGCTGATATAGAACGGTTTGTTGAGCTAGAGCAGGGATGGATAGTTGAGCGTCTCAAGGAGTATATAAACTCACTGATGGGTTTTTCTCAAGAGGAGAGGGAGCTTATGTTGGATCGGGCTATGAAAATTATCAAGGAATCTTTTGGTGGTTAGTATATGGGGATTCTGCTAAAGAGACTTGTTTTACGAAATGTTGCATCTTATGGGGTGGTGGGAAACTCGGTAGATTTTAGTTCACTTTATTATCCCGCCTATGTTTCGGGTCCGAATGGGGCAGGTAAGACTACATTCTTTGTGGATGGCTTGTCGTTTGCATTGTTTGGGTCTGCATATGGCTTATCTAGAGGAGCCGGCAAACTTTTCATTCCTGCCGGGAAACGGGTTGGGGGAGAGGTTCTCTTGGAGTTGGATTGGGATGGTCGGATTATAAGAATTCGTAGGTGGTATGAGGGGGGAGGCTGGAGAGTTGAGGTCAGAGAGTCCAGCGGGTCTTCCTGGAGACTTATTACTGGTAGTTCTGTCGAGGCGGTTAGATTTGTTCAAGATATGCTGGGCCTAGACTATGATTCTTTCATTAACTCGGTGGTTGTTAGGCAAGGTGATGTGTATTCATTTCTCGATGCAAAGCCGTCGCGTAGAAGGGAATTGTTGCTTAATCTTCTGAACATCAATTTTCAACCTATTAGGGAAAAATTGAAGGAGCGGTTGAATGAAACGCTTAGCCAGCTGAATAAGGTGAAGGGTAAATTATCGTCAATCGAGGGCCAGCTTAAGTTTAAAGATTATAAGGAAATTGATGCTGAAAAACATAAGATTAACTATAGAATCAATACTACTAAAAAGAAATTAGAGGATGTTAAGGATAAGCTGGAGAGGCTCAGAAAATCTATTGATGAATTAATTGGCCGTCTTGGAAGGCATAAAGAGAAAGTGGAGGGTGTTGAGAAGCTTAGGAACAGTGTTAGAAGACTGCAGAAGGGGCTTGGATTAGAAGGTTTAGAATTATCTCCTGATTCGGTAATAAATCTAGTTAAGGATCTTGATCAGTTTACTACATTGAATACTAAGATTGATAGTTTGAATAGTTCCATTAAAGAATTGAGACGTATAGTTGAGCTG
>JALTTZ010000119.1 GCA_027047855.1 Nitrososphaeria archaeon | reverse complement strand
TATACATTCCTCATAAGAGGAGGGAAGAAGCTGAATATTGAGGAGGTTAGGAATGAGCTACAGGATGAGGAGGCTAGACTTGCATCCCCCGAAGAGATGAAGAGATTATTAGATATAGAACCGGGAGAAGCCTCACCATTCCATCCTAAGGTTATGGAGACCAGAACTTATCTAGATCTCGACTCCACAAGATTTGATAAGGTCATAATTGGTGGAGGGTCTAAGAGACACGTCTTTGAGGTGGCACTTGATGACCTGGTGAGGATATTGAAACCGTTTTACGTTATGTTGTAGTAGATTCCCTTCTTACAGCTAGGATAATTAATATTGAACATATCAGTGACAAAATCATAGGTATTATAAACATTGTCTTACTTAGATATGTTACGAGAAGACCTGATAAAGGTGCACCTACAGCGACTCCTAGGATGTTAAATGTTTGGTGTAGCGAGCTTGTGACACCTCTAAGGCTATCATCAACATCAACGGCATAGAAGGTGCTTGAAACCATTAGGAACCCAATAGCTATACCTAATATGATGGAGCTTAGAATATGGTTGTATAGGCTTATATCTATGTAAATTAGGAGCATAGAAAATATTAGAGAGGATAGACCAGCTAAGGAAACACCTTTTAGAAATCCTCTTTGTATTAGGTATCCAGTTATATACATTACCGGTATGCTCACCAATGTAGATATCCCAATATACATACCTAGGAGGGCAGACGCCCTCTCCTCCGAAATCTCAAGGATGGTCTCCATAAGAGAGGGATATCCACCTACGATAAACCCGAATGATACATACAGTGTAAATATTAGGGAGATACTTGCCAATACGTTTTCCCTATACGCAATCAAGTCTCTAAAGTTTAATCTACGCCCTGTCATCTCTGGAACCTCTAAGTAGCTGGGGATAACCGCGGATAGGAGACCACCGATACCAATTATAGCTGCTAGAAGCAGGAATACTGGTTTAAAGCCGAAAACTGAGACTATGCTAGCGGATGTTAGAGAACCTGATACTACGGATAAAGCTATAAAAATGAGGAATATGGATACACCGGGAGCAAGCCTCTCCCTTCCATATCTAGCTACAAGCGCTATCCCAGATGGGAATAACATACTACCACCTATAGCATGTATAATCCTCACAATTAAGAGACTTAAAGGGTTGAATGCTATGTAATATAGTAACATACTTATGAAGTCGAGGGTTAAACCTATCCTAAGAAGCCTCCACCTTCCTATTCTATCCATAATAATACCTGCGAATATGCTGGCAGGTATCGCCACAATTGAATATGTACCAGCTATAAGGCCTGCCTCAAACTCGGAGGCACCCAGCTTCCTAGCATAGGGGGATATCAATGATATGAGGAAGCTTGTATCTATAACCCCTATAAATGCTATTAGGCTTAGTATATAGATTATGGTTCTTTCAATAGTTATATATCTTTGACTCATTATTCCACGCCCAGAATTGATACAAGCCTCTCAACGATCTCGTTGAAGACTTTACTGAATTCTGAATCAGGATTTTTAATAAGGATACTATATCCACTATCCCCATATTCAGCGACTCTAGGGTCGATAGGTACTCTTCCAAGTAATGGGATGTTATACATTTCACTCAACATTTTCCCACCATCCCCACTGAATATCTTGTACTTATTACCATCACCACATATGAAGTAGCTCATATTTTCGATAACGCCTAAGACCCTTATGTTCACTTTCCTAGCGAAATTAATCGATTTTGCGACTGCAAGTGCTGATACCTCCGTAGGCTGTGTAACAGCTATGACCCCCGAAATATCCTTAATCGATTGAGCGAGATTGAGGGCTTCATCACCAGTGCCAGGAGGAAGGTCAAATAGAAGGAAGTCCAGCTCACCCCATAGAGTATACATTGCAAGATCGTCGAAAAACTTCTTCTTAAGTGGCCCTCTCCATATAACGGCCTCGGTCTTATCGGGTAGGAAATATGCTATGCTCATCACCTTAATGCCTAACGGCCCTTCAACCGGTATTATCTTCTTATCATTAGTCACGTTTAGGCTTGCATCCTCCACCCCAAGCATTTTAGGTATCGATGGACCATGAAAATCACTGTCGAAGACTGCAACCTTATATCCCTTAAGCGCCAATGCAACAGCTATATTCGCAGTTATTGTGGATTTTCCTACTCCCCCCTTACCACTTATAACACCTACTTTAAACCTAACATTCCTTAGATTCCTAGCTATCATCTCTTCCTGAGTCTTTACCTGGAATAACCCCTCAATCCTCCTCTTTACAGCCTCCTTATCACCTACGCTCATTTTATACCATCAATTCATTATAACACTGTTATCAAAAATAATTAGATGTATATAATTCTGAAGGCTCGAGATAGGATTTTTACACGGTATCATCCCAAACTCTAAAATATGAAGGGATAGATGTAATTATTATGGCATGTCACCCACAGGATGGATGGGATTAGCCCTAATAATATTAGGATTTATTATAC
>JALTTZ010000118.1 GCA_027047855.1 Nitrososphaeria archaeon | reverse complement strand
GTTTTCGGGGGTGGTGGTGGTGGCGGTGGGACCGGGGTATCATTAATAGTTGTGGGTGATCTTTTAGCTTCCTCGCCTAGTGAACTGGATGAGATAACCAATAAAATCCTTATGACCCTCTATTCCCAGGTTAGGGCGGGTCTTTATGGTGTGGATACGATCCTTGTATTGGTCTCCCCGTTTAATGAGGTTCTTTTTGCTAGGGGGCGTCTGGACCAGATCCTTAAATTTTATATAGATGTCTTTGAGAGGGGATTGATAAAAATTTTGTATGACTATGTTTCTTTCCCGCGGAGACTGGATCTGGAGGACGTCTATGAGATTTTTAGGCTGGGTAGGGATTCAAAGTATCTTAAGGCTGTGAGCAGTTTCTCTTACAGTCTGGCTCGTAAGATTCTGGGTGCTGTGCAGTCTACTGGCTATGAATATCCCCCTCAATTTACTGTTGTATCGGGGAGGCCCGGCGGAATGTTATCCCAACATATTAAGCTGCTGTTTACATTGAGTGGGTATAGGTACGTCGATTTAAGTGAGTTTGTCTCGCGAGTGGAGAGGTTGTTGCCTGTCGGGTGAGTGGTATGTTTGGGGTGTCTAGAGAGAGTATCGAGGCCTTGGCCGCCGGCTCTTCGCTAGCGGCACTCTATCTCGACTTAATATATGGTTCTTCCATTAACCAGTTGGTTGGCGTCATTTTTGGGGAGAGGCATAGCTATTTGATAGTCATGGTGGTCATGGCTATTACGGGATTATTCGTAGAGTATAGAGATATTCGTATACTCTCTGGTTTAGATTTGGGAAGTATTTTGGTTGGATCTACTATATTATCCCTATCATTTACTACCTTGTTTCTCTCTGATGTTATGGCCAGCTATTCTCTTCAATTTAAGGCCCTATCTCTCATATTCTTCATCTGGGGCTTAACGGTCTTGATTCTCGATAGGGAGTCTATACGCCGATTGTCTGGTCCATTATTGGGTCTTCTACTGGCTGTCCCCCTTTCTCCTGTATTCGACGGTAAAGGCGCTTTTCCCCTCACTTTGGTCAATAGATGGTTAGTATCTTCTGTAGTAGGTGGTGGGCCTATATATGTCTCTGGGACCGGGGTATATTTGGTGAGGATGGGGTCCCACGCCTTTGAGGTAACATATTTAATTGATGGATTTAACGTGTTCATGAATATAGTGGGTTTGGCGCTTATTGTTCTATTTATCTCTCGCCGGGTGGATATGGGTTTGGGTCAACGTTTGAAAAATATATTGTTGTTGATTGGCCTGTCTACCATCGTTTTATATGTAGCCTATATTCTTAGATTGGTAATTCTTAGGATTCTAATAGATTTCATGGGTTATGATGCGGCTAATACATTCTACTTATATGTACCGTCGTTTGTGTATTCGCTTGTCGTTGCTGTGGTTACTGGTTTTATATGTTTTATGGTTTTTAGGGATTTCGGTATCGGGTCTGATGCCGGTCGCGGTTCACCCGGTTCTTTGTCGGTCCACTTAGTAGCTGTGTTTCTGTTGTCTATATTCTTTGTTTCTTTGGTTAGGTTTACGTATCTTAATGCTGGTCCGGCGGATAGATCACTGATCTTTTGGGGGAATCTCTCTCTGGTTCTTGGGGTTGCTTCATTATTATATGTGGTGGTGAGCATATTCATTAAGTATTGGGGAGTTGTTAAGCGTTTTCGGACCGTGGTGGAAGAATGAGGGGTAGATGTCTGTTGTCAATGCTTATTGTCGTGTCTTTATTGCTGCTTATTGGTGGTGGGCGACAGGTTTATTCCTCCTCCCGATCTGATAATCCATATGAATCGAGGATCATCGAGTTATATAAGCGTATTTACTTGCTGGGTAAGGAGGATATTTATGTAAAGGATTTAATTAGGGACCTCAATCGTGTCTTGGCATATATAGATGAGGGCGACCTTGATGCAGCCTCAAATCTCTTGGATGATATAGAGGCTCGTGTGGATCGGTTGGAGGCGAGATCGGGAGACATACTTTTTTGGATGAATTTTAGGAAGTATTCGGTTGCTGCTGCACTTATATCGTTACCTATCTTAGCCTACGTATTTATTCCGCGTATCTATCTCGAGGCTTGGTATAGGCTTAGGAGGAGGTGGAGGGTTAGGCGATGATCTTTGATGATGAGGTCTTGGCGGTCGTCTTGGCCCTTATAGTGGTGGGCAGCGTCTTCGGTGTGGCTGAGTTGCTTAGGCCCCGCGTTACAGAGCCTTTCACCGCCCTGGGTCTTCTCAATGAGAACCTGAAGATTGGGGATTATCCCACTAAGGTTGTGGCGGGCCAGAACATTACTCTAGGGATATTTGTGGATAACCATATGGGCTACCCAATATACTACCGGGTGGTGTTCAAGATCGGCTCGAATATGACGCTGCCCACGAACAGCACCGAGTCCCCTATGCCGCCCCTCGAGTCTTGGGAAGGATTCCTCGATCATGGGGAGAATGCAACCTTCTTGGTCACGATTCATGTGGATGAGCCGGGTCGCA